>JBDNAG010000266.1:0-6413 GCA_039768565.1 Akkermansiaceae bacterium
CTAAAGATCTGCGGGGATCTTTGGAAAATAGCTTACCATTCACCCCAAGAATGAGATCACCTTCTTGCAACACTCCTTCCGCCGGACATCCAGCCTCCACCTTGGTAATCAAGATCTGCCGGGCCTCTCTCGTCATGGAATTCCGGCTCACGTGCATCCAGCCCATTGCTCCGGTTGGTCCCAAGTGAAATTCCCCGATCCGCTCAAAGTCGATCTCTTCTCGTAAGTCTCTTACTGGCCCTGCCAGTGGTCGGGGAACTGCCAAAAGTGGGGGAACAACCATCAGCAGCAAACAGAAGAGAACTTTCATCATCGCTGTTTTACGTATCGTTCCCACCACTCCTGCCAAAAAAGAACAGGACCATTCCAGGTATCGACAACAAGAAGTTTTAACAGCTTGAGATCTCTCCCAATTGGCAAAAGAATACCCTGTCATGAGACATGTCCTGATTGAATCCATCACGGAGACAGAAGCCGACGGCTACTACTTTGGCCGCTTCAAATCAATGGATCCAATTACCTTGATGGGCGCCCTGAATGAACCGGTTTGCCTGATTCATCGAATGGAATTGGAACGCGCCCGAAACGAGGGACAATTCAAAGAAGTTTATGAGCTCGTTGAATACCAAGACAAGGCTGAACAAAGATTTGGGAGCAGGAGCAAACCCGCCGCAATAGCTGTCCTAATCGAGGAGTTAGCCTATCCCACCCTCACGCTACCTCATCACTACCCGGTGGCTTACTACGAGGAATTAAAAAAGCTCGGAGTGGAGATGGACATTGAACACGGCGATCTCTTTCCCGAACGGTGGCTCAAGTCCGCGGAAGAAATTGTAGGCTGCCGCGAAGGTGCTCGGATTTCGGAAGCAGGATTCGCCAGAGTGCGAGAAATTCTCGCAGACAGCAAAATTGGGGCCGACAAAACACTATCATACAACGGAAAGACCCTGACTTGCGAAACCCTGCGCCGGGAAATCCGCGTGGCAACTTCAGCGGTCGGAGGAGGCACCAACAGCCCCATCGCCGCCTCAGGCCTGCAAGCGGCTGACTGCCATTGTATCGGTTTCGGACCGGTAAAAGCCCACGACATGATCGTAGTGGATATTTTCCCGCGCGACGATAACAGCTTCTACTTTGGTGACCTCTCGCGAACCTTCATCAAAGGTCAGCCCAGCGAAAAGCAACAGCATATTTATGACACCGTTTATGCCTCCCATCTCGCGGCTCTGGCCGAACTTGGTCCGGGCAAAAAGTTGGGAGCGGTCGACAAGGCTGCTCGAAAGGTGCTTGATAAAGCCGGCTACCCAACCCGCAAACGCGAGGACGGAAAATGGGAGGGCTGCTACTGCGGCATCGGACATGGAGTGGGCTTGGATGTTCACGAACCGCCTTCACTCCGCGATCATAACAGACTCATGGAACCGGGTCACGTCATCACCATAGAGCCCGGGCTCTACCTCCCTGAGCACGGCGGCTGCCGCATCGAAGACACCGTCGTCATCACCGAAGACGGCTGGGAATTCATCAACACTCCAACTTACGACTGGGTCGTTGAGTAAGCGAGATTTCACTTCCCTTTAAGCAACTTCATCATCGCGTCACCCATCGCGGTTCCAATATCCATATAAGTTTGGGCGTTGCCATTGTAGTGACTGTTAGAGGCCCCGCCCTGACTGAGTGGGTGGGTGTAAACGGTGGAAACGTTTCCCCTAAACTCGGGATATTTTTCAGCGGTTCCATCAACAGCGAGTTGGGCATCGAGAATGAGCTTCTCATTAACGTCGGTGCTGTCCTTCGCAGTCTGCCCAAGAGTGGCAACCACAAACTTAGCCTTCGGTGCCTTGAATTCGCTTCGTAGCATTTTAATAAGGTGAACGAGATTCTCTTCGTACTTTTTGGCGTGTGCAAGATTGTAGCGATCCTTATCACCCTGCCACCAGGCGAAGCCCACGATTTCGTATCCCCGCCCTTTCCAATGAGGAAATTGCGCGTCGAAATTCTCGAGCACCTCGTGAGCTGCTGTGAAGCAATCATCGTATTGCTTACCGGCATACCATTCGATAGGTTTTGCCTCGCTACCTTTGTCCCAACTCAAGGGAGACTCCTTATATCCCGCATACATCTTCCCTTCAGATTCAAACTGCTTGCTTCCAGGTGGAAGAAAGTCCCAACCCAGCGAACGATTACCCTGTGAGGTTTTCAAAACGAGCACCGGGTCCTTTATGCCATTCCCAACGGCGTGACCAAAACCAATTTCAGGCCCGATTCTTCCTCCGACGACTCCCAACCAACGGCTCCCTGTCGCAGTCACGACGCCTCGATAGTAAACATCGTCACGAGCAGTCCACTGACCCTTGTCATTCATCAAATAGGGATACTTCCCCCCAAATTTCACGAGAGTCTTTAATGAACCCGGCACATCCAGCCGAGCCGTCCAGCCCAGGCCATTGGCGTCGCCAGTGAAATAGGTAATCTTAAAAGGCACCTTCTTCCCTTCTTCCAGTTTGATCTCAGCTTGAACAGCCTCCCCACCCGCTTCCTGGCGATGCACATTCTTTCCGCCCACCTCCATAAGGCAGTTCGAAGATCCACCATACCCAGGCCGGAACTCGTAGATTCCCGATTCCTTCGGCTGAACGAAACCCCTAGTCACTTGGACACCGCCACCCGGATAAGGCGTAGGATTTGTTCCTCCAAAATTTTCCAGCTTAAGCGTCTTGATCGGCGTCAAATCATCATAATCAGCCTTGGGATCATAAGCTCCCTCGTAAACCGAAACGACCGGATCAATCATCTCGTTCCCCCATCGTGTGCCCCCTCCATCCACTTTTCCCGCCCCCACCATGTTGGACTGACCGGAGAGAATGAAGACCTTCACCGGCTTATCACTGGCTTTTAAACCTCCAATCACTCCAAGAACCATAATCGCGACAAGCCAAAGCTCTTTATTTCCCTCTTTCCGTTTCATAGTGTCCTATGTCTACGATTCTCGCTTAACAGCCTCATGCAAAGAAATAATCTTGAGTAATCCTACCCGATGGCGGACATGTCACAAAAATCTGCCAGATTTCTCCCTCATTGACGTATCTAATCACACTATGATGAAAAAAGATTTCTTAATCCGACTACTGCTCGTTTCTCTATCTACTTTCGGAATCGCGATTGCGGACGACAAACGCGTCTCCCTATTCAACGGAAAGAACCTTGATGGCTGGACGGTCCTCAAATGCGAAGCCGAGGTGAAGGACGGCAACCTTTTTGTCAAAAGTGGGAACGGGCTAGTTCAGTCCGCGAAAAAATATCAAAATTTCGTTCTGGAATATGAATGGAAGGCTCTTGGTAAAGACAAGTGGGATAGCGGCATTTACTTCCGATACACCTCTGTTCCCAAAGGCCGCCCTTGGCCCAAGCGCTATCAAGCCAATCTCTTGAAAGGCAAAGAAGGCGATGTCGGCGGTATCAAAGGAGCAACCAGCACGGGCCTCCTCAAAGATCGTGAATGGAACAAGTTTAAGCTTACCGTAAACGGCGCCAAGATTTCCCTCATGATCAACGGTAAAGAGGCGTGGAAAGGCGACGGCCTCGAAGATTTGGAAGCAGGATTTATCGCAGTGCAAGCAGAAGTTCCCGGCGGAGGTCAGCATCTGTTCCGCAACATTTTCATTACCAACCTTGGTGCTTCGCAGGGGTAGGGCTCCAGCCAGATAAATCACTTTTCGGTAGCGGAGGCCGCCCTCATTTTAAAGGCCTTTTCTTCGAGTCAAAGCTTAGATAGCTTCACTTTTGATCATGTAGGTCATCGCCAAAAGCCTGCTATTCATAGTCGGTAAGCTCGCAGCCTTCTACGCACAGAACTTGTCCGACCGTGTTGTCCTTGATGCCATCAATGAAACCGAAACACTGACTAGCAGCCTTTCCAACAAGCTCTGGCTCAAAATTCTCGTGTTACGCGAAATGATGCCGAACGCGAAGCGCTAATCGATTAGCGCCCCTTTTCAATTCCCTGTGCGCCTGGATACCAAGCGGGAAGAACGTTCGCTTCTTTCCCAAAGATTGAGAGAGTCTCAGATGAGACGTACTTTTTGTTAACGATGACCGTGTAAACGTGCTCGGTGAACCAATTGTCATGAAGAGTCCACTTGCCCTTCTGCCCTTTTGAATCACCCCAGCTATTCTCGACGAGCCACTTGCGGGGCTTTCCGTCCTTGAGGTCAACGCCCACCAATACCATGGCATGATTTGAAGCACCCGCTCCAAAACGTGAACGCTCGGCTTTGGTGAGATCCAAATCGAGACCAAAAAGAGTTTCGTAGTCGAAGAGATCAACTCCCATCACCCCGTGTTCGGTTGATTGATCGAAGCCCATGTTAACCGCAAACCACATCGGCTCGTTACCGAAGACTGATTTGATGGCAGTCATCTTCATCTCTTCGATTCCAATGTTGGCGAAGTGCATATCCTTCGCTCCGACCATATTACGTGCCCGATTAAAACGGAAGTGAGCTCCTATTTCCTGGCTGGGATCGTTATAGAGACAAACGAAATCGTTGAGATCAATCCCCACAAATTCGCGATAAAATGACTGGGGCGTGAACGTCTTCCAATCGGTCAATTTTTCGGCAACCGGAGGAAGAGAACCTTCTTTCTCCTCGTCACTTTTCTCGCTCTTGTCAGCCTTCACTTCGTAGCGCCAATCAAATTCCTCGGGTGGCTCGCCGAGATTAATAACGAGGAATCGATAGACATCGGCCAAACCCTTTGCCTTGAGCTTTCGAAGATCTTCAACAGAAGCACCGCCATTGGCTGCTTCCAAGATTCCATTGGCCTTGGCGCGGAGAAGACGCTCAAGAACAAGGTTCATTGTACGAGTATTCTCGCTACTATATGTCTCCGGCATAATCGAGGAAGGCACAACACCATACTTGCCGATCAGACCAACGACATAGTTCCACCATCCACCATCGCCCACCATCCACTCATTGACGAGCAACCACTCACGATCAAGACGATCAGCCTTACGAAGGTCGATGACATCCTCGAGATAGAGATTTGATTTCTCTATCTTATCCCAGAACTGAAGGTAGGGCGTTGAGAACTCAAAATTATCGAGTCCTTGTTCGTGAATAACCTTAGGCCGCATGATATTGAACCCGGCAAACATCCAGCAGCGCCCGGACGACTTCTGATTGGTAATGCCCTTTGTTTTGATCTTGTGACTAAACTGTCCATCCTCGCCCGAGATGATCTGGCGATTCAGAGCAAGTTTGTTAATCTCATTGTTGGTAACGGCATTGTGACGAACCAAATCCTCACTCTTCATTTCATACCCTTCCCGGAGACTGGAGAGAAATTCAGGAGTGAGTGCGCCGGTTGACTGTGCAGAAGACATGGTAATAAGTGTGCCGGTGACCGCGGAAACCGTATTAATCAACCTTATAACGGAAGGAGACTTACTACTAGCGGCTCAAAAAACAAGACGGGTTTATAAAGACATTTGGGGATCGCGACTATTTAATCGCAAGAACTTTGACCACTTCTTCGGCAAGCCTCATGGAACCCTCCCGGGTGTAGTGGACGTCGGCTTTTCGTTGGATCTCGGTAGCGTTCTTTTGAGCAAACGAATAGAGATCGTGAATTTCAACCTTCACCTCTTTCATCACCTTCGCCGCGATTTCATTATACTCAGCTGAATGGCCGGGCACACGGCCTCGCACCCCCTCAGGAACAGGCGTGGTGTTTCGCCAAATCAGACGTGCCTTGGTTTTCTTCAAGCGTTTCACCAACTCGCGCAGATTTTTTTCGTAAGCCTCTGGCGGGACCTGCTGCTTGCTGGTCTCGGCCTTGGGGTCGGCCAGATTTTCACCGTTTGGCCCCATGTATTTAAGGTCGTGAAGACCCCAGTTAAAATGAATAACGTCCCACTTATTTCCTTCCCCTCCAATTGCCAACCACTTGTCTAAGCTCTTCAGCCCATGAATCGTTGCGGCACAGTTTACAGGCGGACGGTGAACATTGGCTTTACCTTTCAACAATTCTCGAGTGTGAAGAGTATATCCGATTGAAATCGAATCACCAATTAAGAGCACTCGTGGAAGGCCTTCGACATCTTCAATTTGTTTCAAGGGACCTTTCGTAGGTATTGTTTTGGGGGCTGCTGTACTCCACTGAAGAAGAATGAGTGAAGCTGCAAGAAACCGAATCATGCTTCTCTGTTAGAATATCCCGGCGGGAGAGGCAAGTGTGTCACGACATAATTTCTACCCCGGCTTGGGCAAGAGAATACGAATACTCGGTCAGAGCCAATAACAGTCTCCAAGCTACATCACCCGCCTCCTTGACGACAAACTCGGATTTCACTAGCATATACTCTTATGCAGACATTCAAATCATGCGGCATCTTAGCCCTCTCCGCC
>JBDNAG010000051.1:0-43000 GCA_039768565.1 Akkermansiaceae bacterium
CCTTCGCCGTGTGAAAATGGGACGTTATGAAGATCATCAACTTGCGTGCCTGCAAACCACGGTGATTGCGTCGAAGCAATACGGGTGGTCGCGTAACGGGCGATGTGTCTTCCGATATCGTTGAAGGTTAACGTTGGATCGCCAGGCTGTGGTTCACGAATTTCACCATAGGGAACTAGGCCGGTCTTAATCAGGGCCTGGAAGCCATTGCAGATTCCGAGAATGAGTCCGTCACGATTTTTGAGGAGATCCATCACGGCGTCGGCGACCTCGGGACTACGTAAAATGGTCGCGATGAATTTCCCGGAACCGGCGGGTTCGTCACCAGCCGAGAATCCACCTGGAAGCATGAGGATTTGGGAATTACGGATGCTCTTGGCGAGATCAGCGAGGGATTCTTCAACCGCTTTTGGAGTGAGATTACGGAAGACCTGAATCTCAGCTTCGGCTCCAGCTTCGCGAAAGGCCTTGGCGGAATCGTATTCCGAGTTGGTCCCGGGGAAGGCCGGGATAATCACCTTTGGTTTTAGGGCCTTTGTCGTTGAGCTTTTGGTCTTAATGTTTGAGGTGAAGGTTTCGGCCTCGCTGCTCGCCGGGTCCTCGGTCTCGGAGTAGACCTCGGAAAGGGGCTCGGTCCATGCGTCGAGAAGGTCTCCCAGAGCAAGAGTCTCGGCGCCAATCTGGACCGTTGGCTCGGTCTGGGTTTTTCCGATGACGGTTCCGCCGGGGATTACCTCTTTTGATTCGATCAGAAAGCAAAGGAAGCGCTCTTGATAAAGGTCGAGGTCGGTTTCGATGACGGAACCGATCCCATTTCCGAATGCCATCTTGCTGAGGCCGGTGGCAATGCCACCGTGGTCGAGAGTGTGAGCGGCGAGGATGTTTGCGCTGTGAAGGGTGTCTGCGATTTCCTTAAGCTTGGCGAAGTCAGGGAGTTGGTTTTTATCGCGTGGGGTCTCGATGAAAGAGATGAGTGAATCGGTCTTCTTGAATTCGGGAGAAACGACATTCTTCGTAGTTCCGGGAGCAAGGGCAAAGGAAACGAGAGTTGGGGGGACGTCAATGTCGTTGAAGGTTCCGGACATGGAGTCTTTGCCACCGATTGCTCCAAGACGAAGTTCGTGCTGCGCTTTGAATGCTCCGAGAAGGGCTGCGAAAGGAAGTCCCCAGCGGGAGGAGTCGTCACCGAGTTTCGGGAAGTACTCTTGAAGGGTGAGGCGGATGTCGCTGAGGCGGGCTCCGGAAGCGACGGCACGGCAGACGGACTCAGTGACGGCATAAACGGCACCATGATATGGTGACCAAGTTGCGATGTTGGGATTGAAGCCCCAGGACATATGCGTGCAGACTTCGGTCTGACCTTCGAGGAAAGGCAGAGTCGCGACCATGGCGTCCACGGGAGTGCGCTGGTGGGTTCCACCAAAGGGCGCGAGGACGGTGCCCGCTCCGACCGAGGAATCGAACATTTCACCGAGGCCTTTCTGGGAAGCGATGTTGAGGTCGCCAAGGGCTTCGGTGAAACTCTCAAAAGCGACGCAATCGAGAGGCGACTCCGAACCGATGGCTTCGACATGAACGGCGGCTTCTTGCTGAACGCCATTGGTGTCGAGGAATTCGCGTGAGAGATCGACAATGGTTTTGCCACGCCAGGTCATGCGGAGGCGACCGGTGTCAGTGACGGTGGCGACGTGAACACACTCGAGGTTTTCTTTATCTGATTCGGAGATGAAGTAATCGACCTCGGAAGGGTCGACACAAATTGCCATGCGTTCCTGGGACTCGGAAATCGCAAGTTCTGTTCCGTCGAGTCCGTCGTATTTCTTGGGAACGGTATCGAGGTTGATGTCGAGACTGTCGGCGATTTCACCAATCGCAACCGAGATGCCGCCAGCTCCAAAGTCGTTGCAGATCTTGATTTTGGGCGCGAGTTCAGGATTGCGAAAGAGCCGCTGAATTTTGCGCTCGGTGGGAGCATCACCTTTTTGAACTTCAGCTGAGTTGTCCAAAGCGTCGTCTGTGTGTTCCTTGGAAGAGCCAGTGGCACCACCGACGCCATCGCGTCCGGTGCGCCCACCGATGAGAAGAATATAGTCGCCGTTTTCAGGGCCTCCACGGAAGACGTTTTTACGTGGCGCTGCAGCGACCACGGCCCCGATCTCCATGCGCTTGGCGGAGTAGTTGGGATGGTAAACTTCGGAGACTTTACCGGTGGCGAGTCCGATTTGGTTACCATACGAAGAGTATCCGTGAGCGGATTCCTGGCAGATCTTTCGCTGGGGAAGCTTACCGGGAATAGTCTCATCATAAGGAGTGCGCGGGTCGGCAGCTCCGGTGACACGCATGGCCTGATAAACGTAGGAACGGCCGGAAAGGGGGTCGCGAATGCAACCGCCGAGGCAGGTGGCGGCGCCGCCAAAAGGTTCAATTTCGGTCGGGTGATTGTGGGTTTCGTTTTTGAACTGAACAAGCCACTCCTGGCCATCATCGCCGTCAACAACGATGGAAGCGGCGTTGATTTCGTTCGAGACTTCGAGGTTGTCGAGTTCGCCGGACTTACGAAGTTCCTTCATTCCCATCAGAGCAATGTCCATGAGGGTCACGGGGCGTTCGGTGTCGGCTCCGTAAACTTCATCGCGGGTGGCGAGGTAGGTTTTGTAAGTGTCTTCGATGACCTCGGTGCCTTCGTCGAAGGTGACTTTGGCAATCTTCGACATGAAAGTGGTGTGACGGCAGTGGTCGGACCAATAGGTGTCGAGCATACGTAGCTCAGTGATGGTCGGTTCGCGGTTTTCGCTTTGGAAATATTTCTGAGTATGAACGAGATCGGCAGTCGACATGGCGAGGCCGAGTTCACTGCGGTATTGCTCGAAGTCGGCCTCGGATTTCTGATTAAAGCCTTCGAGGATGGCGACGTCCTTGGGTTCGGGCGAGTTGGTGCGTTGGAAAGGATCGGTAACCGAGACTTCATGGGAGTCGACCGGGTTGATGAGATATTTCTTGATTGCGGTCAAATCATGGGCGGAGAGCTCTCCGGTCAGGATGATGACGCGGGCGGAGGAAACAAAGGGTCGTTCCTTTCCAGTGAGGATCTGGACGCATTGGGCGGCGGAATCGGCCCGCTGGTCGAACTGGCCGGGAAGAAATTCCACAGCGAAGGCGGTTTCGTTGGCGGTGAGTGAAAGCTCGGTTGAGGAGGTTTCGACCTGCGGCTCGGAAAGGATGAGCTGGGTGGCTTTTGCGAATTCCTCCTTGGTCAGGCCGTCGAGATCGTATCGCTGCACGATGCGGGCTGACTTGATGCTTTCGATGGCAAGATTATTGCGGAGATCGGCGATGAGGTGAGCGGACTCGTTGGCGAAAGGAGTGGTTTTTTCGACGAAAAGGCGGTGCATGGCGATGGAGTGGTGAGACTAGTTGACAGGGGGGAATGAGCAAGGGGAATGAGGGTCGTGCGAGAGGACAATGATGATGGCTGGAAGGCGACTGAGGCACGTGTTAGATATCTGCAATAAAAACTGCGGTTGAACTTAGGGTTCTTGGAGGGGATCTGGTCGGGGTGAATCAGGGCAAGCTTGCTGAGAAAGAGGAGATCTCTCCCGAGGATCTGGAGCTACGGGTGAATATCGAACTCTGTGAGGGCTTGATTAAAGTCGGTAAAATTGGAGAGTTTAGGGGGTTTTCTGTCGGATTTGATTTGGAGAGTCAAAATTCGGTGGAGGGATTTATTTAGGATCTTAAACTAGATTCAATGAGGAGTGCCGAATGGCGTGAACTTAAACAGGTGGTGGAACATAGCTCCCTTCAAGGGAATGCGATCGCGGAGCGACTGGTTCTTGAACAGTGGATCAAGTAAGGTCCGCAAAAGGCTATTGACTGTCTTGTCGGTCGAGTTGCAGATCCGAAAAATCGTGTTTCTTGGATTGTAAAAGTGGTGAGGGATTGGAAATGAACGATTGGCCTTCCAAATGCCCGATGAGATGCAGCTTGAAACACTAGAGAAATTTGGTCTCAAGGAGGAAGTTCAGTCTGCGGTCGAATTACAGAATCAGAAAGCTTTTGAAGAATTGGGCGAGGCTTTAAACAGCCAGTAAAGATTGGTTTATTCGTCGTTCAAACGTCGTATACGGTAGAAGTGGAAGCGTTCATCTCTTTGGCTTTGATCGGCCAAGGTTGAGGTTTCAGAAGTCGCGATGATCGCGGAGCCAACCTTGAACCAACCTGCTTGTGGGGCGGAGAGCGCTTCGAGTTGATAGCGCTGTCCGGGGTGGCTGGTGAAGGAAATGAGCGGTTCAGCAGTAAGGTTGGTAAGACTGATGATTTCCGGCGGGGTGTCTACGACGATCTCGTCAAAGCAAACGACTCGCAATCGCATGAAATGGGTGCGGGCCTGCTCAGCTGAGATGAGATCGACAGCGCGGAAGGTCTCGGTGAGACCCGTTGAGGAGAGGGTTTCGATTTGCAGAGATGAGGGCCCGCTGCGCCAGGTTTTAAGATCGTCCGAGACTTCGGCGATGATAGCGAATTTCCTGGGATCAAGCTGGCGATTTGTCCACGTGACGCTCAACCTTTTTGAGATTGGGTCGTAAGCGGGGACCGGGAAGCTTTCTGCATCTTGGGTGGAAGGATCGAGGCCGAGCGCAAATTCGAAGAGGTTTGAGATTCCGTCGCCGTCAGGATCATTTTCTTTGTCGGTTTGTCCGGGGGTGGGGTTTCCAAAAGTCCGTTCCACCCACGCAGGATAAGAATCATGAACCGTCAATTCGACTTCCTGCGATTGATCGAAGTCAAAGGCGGTGGCGTTGAGACGGATGTTGTAGGTGCCGGGGAGATCAAAGTGGATCTCGGTTGAGGCCTCGCCAGGAGTTGTGAAAAACACGGGAGCCGGACCATCGGTGAGCTCCCATTGGAAGATTACGGAGGCGGGGCTAACCGAACCATAAGAGACAAAGGGGTCGATGGTAAGACTGTCTGGAAGTGTGACGGTCTCCTGTGGGGATGTGTTCACAAAGAAGGTGCCCGAGTTTCCAGGGGTTCCATTGATTGCCAGCCCCGGGGCCCAATTTGGTTTCAGGTTCCATGCGTCAATCGGAAGCGAAGTGTCGTTGAACTCGAGGGAAAATCCGGAGCCATCGGATGCTGGATACCAATCATCGTATTCGAAGTCGTGGATTCCGGCATTGATGCTGGTAACCTCAAGGCGCAACCGCTCCCCGCCATTACTAAGCTTGCCATCATATTGGCCTGCCACCGGAACCGCGTCACCATAGAGCGCTTCAAAAGAAGACCGGTCACTCACAAGGACGACGAATTCGCCAGGTTGAAGCGTGAGTTCGGGGAAGGTAAAACGGATTCCTTCCGTGAAGCGAACCCCATTGAGATTAATTGCTTCCTGGCCGATGTTTTGGAGTTCAATGAATTCAAAATCTGATCCAGCAAGCGGGTTATACATGATCTCGCTAATTCTGAGGTTTTCGATCAGCAGGCGTTCATTGGCGAGAGGAGTGTTGTTGGTGTAGCCGGGGGTCGGAACGACAAATTCCTCATAGTTGGAGCTGCCATCCGGAGTTCTGCCGCGGGAGAGGTCGGAGCGTTGGTTCACAAAGTGGACCTGGTCGATCATTACGTCGTTCGTCCCGAGGAGTGAGATCCATTCATTTTCGGAGGCGAGTTTGAAAGGGAGTTCATCCGCTCTTGAAGGATCGGCAGAGTTGCCAAAAGGAGTCAGGATAGTGAAGCCTGTCGGGGCTATGAAACTGAGATCGGGCAAGATATGCTTTCTCGGGAAGATGACAGGCTCGTCGCTCATTGCGAGGCCGCCAAGAGCGACCGGTTGGTTCGAGGGATTGAATAGTTCAATAAACTCGTCCTCAAAGACGGAATCATCCTGAGAGAGCCATTCGTTGACCTGAATTCCGGTGGGGTCACCGAGTTCAATGGATTGGTTTGGCATACCGAGCGTTGGGGGCGAGAGTTGCCAAACTCCATCGATACGTGAAATGGAATGATCTGGAATTTGCAGACCGAATGATACGGTATCTAGCACGGTGTTGCCATTGGCTGCAGTGTCAAAGAGGGAAAGCGATTCGCCTCCTGAATTGAGATTGAAACCAGCGAAGAGTTCGCCCCCCCCGGTTGTGAGATCGCCATAGATGAGAAGGAATCCATTCGCAGGAACCAACGTGTTTGCCGGGAAGACAAAACGGGCTGGGTCTGATGGATCATCGGAGAGTGACATTCCTCCTACGTTTGCCGGTAGGGCGTTCGTATTGTGAATTTCGATGATATCGGGAAAGCTGCCGTCAATGTCGAGGGTTGAGTTGTTCACTGCCAGGATTTCGCTCAGGTAGAGAGATCCGTGAGGAGATTCCAGTGTTTCGTTGCTTGTCGCAAGTGGGAGAGAATTTGGAGCCCCGATTACGGCGGTAATCTCACGCTCAATAAAGATTCGGCGTGCGTCCATAAAATTACGGATTTGTTCGACCTGCGCTTGAGGGACCCAGTCGGTAAGATTGTTGTCGAGCAGTTCGTCGAATTCCTGCTTGGAAAAGGTGGTCTGAAGAAGCTCTCGAATCGCCACGAAATACCGCTCAATGATAACTGGATTGTTAAAGAGTGGAATGAAGGGGTTAAGAACGTCACCATCTTCGATCATGTCAAAGAGGGTGTGTTCCGGGTCCTCGTTACGACTTCCATCACCAATACTGAGGATGGTATCAAGATCGTGTGGTAGGAAAACGAAGCGTGGATCTACGGCTCCACGATACATTGAGAAGTCATCATCTGCGCCATTGCTGACGTTGGTTTCCCCATTGGCGAGAATAGCCATGGCCCCGAACCATTTCATCCATTGATCGAGATCAGCCACTGCCTCCATTTGGTCGATGTAGTCGGCATCTCCGGATGAGTTGTTGATGACCCGGAGCATTTCATCGAGATCGCTCCAGTCATCTTCGCTGCTGTTGGTTTGCTTGCTCCATCCATCGGACTCGTAGTCATTGATGACACCATCTCGCCAGCGAAACTCCCGATCGGGTCTGACTTTTTTGTAAAGATTACCACCATCGTCAGTCTTGAATTTGTCATCGATAAATTCGCTGGAGAGAGGTTGTACATGAACCATGGAGCCATAGTCGAAGCCATCCTCGCGGGCAATGTTGGTGCCGTTGATCCTAACCTGCACGCGATAGGTGTCAGGAGCCTGCATGCCCGAAGCTTCGAATAATTTCATGCCGAGAAACTGAAGATAGGTGAACTTGGTGTTTAGGTTCATCTTTGTAAGGTCGTTCCAATCATTGTCCCTGGGAATAGAGATCCGCATGGGGACTGGAGTGTGGTTTCGGCTGCCTGCACCACGAACCCTCATTCCTGCGGAGTAGCGGATGTCTGGCCCCGATCCGTCATTTAGAATGACGGTTGTATTCATCTGGGCATTGCTTTCTCTCCGAATACCGCGCCATTGGTTGAATTCAGAAACCGGCATAATGACACGATAGAACGCGTGATCAAACGTGTTGGCTTCATCATCGACCTGAAGTAAGGCGTTCGCGGTTTGTCCATTGTCCGCCGGAGCCGGCCAGGTCCTGGTATTGGCTCCGTCGCTTGATTCAACATAGAATTCAATGACGGTCCCATTTGGTTGGGGGGGAAGCATGGCTCCATAGATGCCATCGCCAGCTTCGTCGTCATAATTTGCACCGTTATCAAGCATAGGCATTGTTTGGAAAACCCCGGGGTTTTGCGCGGAAACCCGGTAGTAGAGAGTTCCATCGATCGTTTCACCGCTTTCATCACGAAGTTCAGCGACAATTCCGATGGGGTCGGAGGAAGTCGGTATGGCCGGCCGATGTTCAAGGTCCAGAATGAGTGGTGCCGAGTTATCTGCCGCGGCGGAGTTGGCTCCGCCGGGGGTCGTAAGGTTGGCGGTACTAAATCCCCAGTTTTGTCCCTGCTTGTTGCTGAGTGCAGGGTTGATGAGTTCAAGTGAGCTTCCCCGGCCATCGGCGGGAGAAATCCAGACCCAGCCGGGTTCATTACCAACGCTGACTCTTGCGCGGCGAGCCCAATCTCCCTGATCGTAATACCGGACCTCATCGACTTCTTCTCCGTTGTCATCGATAAGTCGGATCCGCTCACTGCTGTTGCTTAGTTTACCCGTCCAGTTTCCAAGAACGTTTGGGATTGCACCATAAGTGGCTGCAAAGGTGGTGGTGTCTGCGCTGATGACGAGAAAGTCACCAGGCGGTATGGTGATATCAGGGAAGGTGAAGTTGACTCCGCTATTCAATTGCCAGCCATTGATCGAAATCGGCAGAGAACCTGTGTTCGCAAGTTCGATGAATTCCTCCAGGTCGTTACCGGAGGTCGGGTTGAACATGATTTCGTTGATAACGATGTTCTTCGCAGAAGGGCTGACTTCGATCTCTACCTCGACTTCGCCCGAGTCCAGTGCTCCATCGTTTGCGATATAGGAAAAAGAATCAGTGCCCACAAAGTCCGGAGTAGGCTGGTAAGTGAAAGAGCCATTTGAAGCCAAGTTTAATGTTCCATTGGTGACATTTCGAGAGAGAGTTGCGGTCAGACTCCGACCTTCGACATCACTGTCGTTGGAGAGGACGCCCTCGTTTGTGTCGATGGCAAGTTCTTCGCTTATTTGAGTTTCGTATTGATCTCCCTGTGTTTGAGGAGGGTCATCGACGGACTCAATGTCGATGTTAACGGTTGCTAGATTGGATTCCTGAAGCCCATCGCTGGCAAGATAAGCAAAGGAGTCGGTTCCGTTAAAATTGGCATCAGGAATATAAATGAAACCACCATCAATCCCAAGGGTGAGAGTGCCATTGGAGGGCTCGGAGATAAGAATTACGGTGAGTGAATCGGAATCTAGATCATTGGCGAGGATGCCTTCGTCACCCAAGCGGATCATCGGAGAGTCCTCTATGATTTGATAAGAGTTATCGACGGCAACAGGAGGGGCGTTCACCACGATGGAGACCACAATCGGGTTGGATCGAAGGAGGTCATCACTGGCCTGGTAGGTGAAAGTATCTGTTCCTGCGAATCCAAAGTTGGGGGAATAGGTGAATGACCCGTCTTGGGCGAGATTCAAAGTTCCTGATGAAGTGGATGAGACGATGATCGCCTTGAGAGTGGCATTGTCTGGGTCCGAGTCGTTCTGAAGGACTCCGTCTCTGGCGGTCACAGTAAGAGGGGTTACAGGAGCTGTTAAGTAGTTTTCGGTGAGACCAACAGGGGGATCATTCCTTGGAGCTATATTGAGGGTGACTGTCTCAGGCCGGCTGCTGTCAGTTCCATCATTGGCCCGATAGGTAAATGAGTCGGAGCCAAAGAAGTTGAGGGAAGGGGTGTAGGTGAAACTTCCATCAACCGCCAGGCTAACCGTGCCATTTGAGGGAAGGCCCTCGATGATTGCGCTGAGGTTGCTTCCCTCGGGATCTGAGTCATTTCGTAAAATCCCGCTTGCAGTGGGAGTGCTGAGCGGTGTGTCTTCAACCGCCGAATAGGTGTCGGAGGTCGTTACTGGAAAATCGTTGGGGCCGCTCAGCATATTAAGATTTACGGTGGCAGGCGGGGAGAAAAATTCTCCGTCGGTGACGCGGTAGATGAAGCTATCGGTTCCCTCGTAATTGACAGCTGGAAGATAAAGGAATGTTCCATCGGAGTTAAAATCGAGTGTGCCATTTTGAGGGCCTGTAAGTAGCTGGGCAACAAGGCGGTCGTTTTCCGGATCAGTATCATTGGCGGTAATGCCGGCAACGAGAGCGCGCTTTCCAACGAGGTAGGCGTTCATGCTAATATCGCTGCTGTTCTCATCGTCCTGGTGGATTTCGATTGCCAAAATGTTCGTGCCTTCCGTGAGCAAGGTGGCGGGGATTTTGACCTCATTCCAGATTCCCTCAGCAGTGCGGCCCGGATTTAAGAGAGCGGGTGTCTCCGCCGAAGCATCAGGATCGAGATTATCGAGGGCCACAAGGGTCCCGTTTAGGTAGATGGCGCAGCCATCGTCGCGAATATAGCCTACGAATAGCTCGTCAAAATCGGAAGCGTCTGTGACGGTGAAGTTATGCCGGAAATAGGTGGTGATGTGCTTGTTGTTAGAGTTGTCGCCAAAAGACACGGTTGTTTCTTCGTCGCCTTCTCCGTAACCAAGTTCAGCAGGGCCAGTGGCCCAGGCTGAATCATTAAAGTCCGGATTGCGCCATGAGGTTCCCAAGTCGGTACCGTTGTCCAGAAAGGACCAGCTGGCTCCAGCAGGGATCAGCACTTCATCGGGCGCTGCTGTTACCGTTACTTCTATGTTATCGATAGCCCATGATTCATCGGTGCCCGCTTCCCAGCCGTCACCAGTGACGAACCAACTGATAGTGGCGCTGGACGAGTTGTGAGGAATATTCCTGAGTGTCGGGACTCGTCCCAGGTCGTAACCAGCTTCAAGGTGGGATTGAGTCCCGTTGAATCCGGCATCTTGGTCTCTGAAGATTAAGGAACCGGCCGGGTAGCCAAATGATCCTCCACTACCAACATTCCTGAACGTTTCACCGAAAACCTCGACTCCATCAACGGTGACGGTGAATCTTTCATCGCCATCCCACGAATCAATGATCGCGAGGAGGAAATCCAATCCAAGCGTCTGGTGTGGAGGCAGATTTTCGAGGGTGAGGGTTGTGGCTTCCGACGGATTGCCACCAGCTTGATTGCGTAAAAATCGATCCGAGAAGGTATTGCCATCATTTCCGCGTCCTTCGAATCCCTGGACTGATTCAATCACCCCTGGTCCGGTGATTTGAGGAGAGTGGGTGGGGGCATTAAAATTACTTTCGAAGACGATTTGATTTCCTCCTTGAGTCGTGACGATTTCGATGGGGATGTTTTCCAGAGTCTCATAATTGTCGTTGATCGCGATCGGAGGATCATTGATTGGGGCAATTTCAAGGGTGACTAAAACTGGGTCGGATACGGCATTTCCATCACTGGCCCGATAGGTGAATGAGTCAGTTCCAAAGTATCCAGGGTTGGGATCGTAGCTGAACGATCCATTGGGGTTCAGGTTGAGTGTTCCTTGGGTCACATTATTGACGAGGACCGCAGAGAGTGAGTCGTTTTCGAGATCGGTGTCGTTTCCCAGGAGACCGGGGGCAAATTGACCTAGTGTTGAATTTTCGATGCCTGAATAGTTTTCAGGAATCGCAACGGGCGGGTCGTTCACCGGGTTCACAGTTAAAGTGACTGTGGCCGCTGGGGAGTCGCCACTTGGATCACGTGCAAGGTAAGTGAAGGTATCCATGCCGTAGAAATGCAGAGCCGGTTGGTAGGTGAATGATCCATCGGAATTAAGATTCAGAGATCCATGTTGGGGCGAAGTTTGAATAATGGCTTCGAGGTCCCCGCCGGAGTCATTCAGAAGAACTCCTCCTCCGTTTTCCGGGACGGAGATTTCAATGTCGTCAAACCAAGTGGATGTGAGCTCTCCGCTTGAGGTTGATTTGCTGGAGAATGCTCCAAGCACAATGGAGTGATTTCCGGTACTCAGAGGGATTTCAAAGCTCGCTTCCTGCCATCCCGAATCATCCAGTCCACCTCCGCCGTTGCCATCACCTCGGAAACGGGTGAGAGAGTTTTCGATATCATTTCCGTAACGGACCCCATCGACTTCGAAGAGGGCTTCCCCGTACTCGTCTGTTTCATAGTCGTCAGAAAAGGTCAGGCGGTAACGAAACGAAATAGTGGCGGTCGCCGGGTTGTCCAAAGAGAATGTGCGTTGCCAACCACCTGAGGTTGATGGGTTGGTAGTGAGTCGGCGACCCACTTGGACGAAAAGGGCTCCGCCGCTGAAG
The DNA here is from genome assembly GCA_039768565.1 of Akkermansiaceae bacterium. GTDB lineage: Bacteria > Verrucomicrobiota > Verrucomicrobiia > Verrucomicrobiales > Akkermansiaceae > SW10. The sequence goes on from JBDNAG010000051.1 coordinate 11,853, forward strand.
CCACCAGTCGGATCGAGTTCTCCGTTCGCATTGTTAGGGCGGGAAGTGCCGTTGAAGGTATCGTCTGTGTATGTGAACCCGGCGAGGGGGGAATTGGAAATGGGGGCCAGATTCAGAGAGAGACCGACATCGGAGCTCGTGAGCGTTGTTTGGTGAACCTCGACTGCGATAGTGTTGGATCCTTCCTGGACGATGCCTGAAAGATTTAAGGTGGCGCTTCCAAAATTTGTTTCGTCTGCGTTTTGGCTGAAGGTATTTGCGGTGACCGCTCCGGCAGGCATTGTGGCGGTGCGAAAGACTTCAGTTCCGTTGATGTAAACGATTCCTCCATCATCGATCAAGTGTTCGAGGATCCAGGAGCCTTCGACAGCTTCAGCTGCACTGAGCGAAAATTGCTGTCTAAAGAGGTAAGTCGTTACGAGGTTTTCTCCATTTCCGGCTGCAGCAAGCCCGGCCAGCACAGAGGGGGTTCCCGGAGGGAAGCCGTCGATGGTGCCGCCCTGGAATGGGGCGTTGCCCATGGCCCATGGTCCGATCGTGGATGTCGAAGAGTCAAACTGGGAAGTGTTCCATGTGAGCCCGGTTCCATCGAGAGGATAGCTTTGATTGATGCCGTTTTCATTCTCAATCCGGTCAAGGTATTCCCATGTTGGAGAAAGGACCGAGTTACCTCCTTCGAAATTGGCTGATAGAATCGAGCCACCGCTTGAAATGATTAGGGTGCCGTCTTCGTCGACCTCAAAGGCGTCGTCGTTCGCGACTGGAATGGCTGCAAGACTCGTGGCAAGAGTAATGAAAAAGCAGGAGGCTTTTCTGATAAATGAGCGTTGCTTGTGGGCAGGCATAATTAGGAAAGGTGTGGTGTGGATTTGTTCCTGCAACTACTTTTGGTAGACGCGAACATAGTCGACGAGGTAGCGGGCGGGAAAGATCGAGTCATCGATTTTTCCTCCTCAGTTGCCGCCGAGAGCAAGATAAAGGATCAGGTAGTGTGGTTTGTGAAACGGATTTCCAATTCGGAGATTGTGCCTTCTCGATTCTGAAACTGTGGTTCTTGTAATACAGCTTCTCGTTATTTCGGACGAAGCCAGATTCGTAGCTCCACTTGGAGGGCTCGGGGTGGCACGCACCTGTGAATTCGTCCGCCCAAACGATCTTCCATTCTCCCTCGGCAGGAGCGGCGGAGATCAACACGAATATCAAAAACCAAATGAAGGTGTAAGGCCAGAACTTCATATTATGTAGACGCCGTAAACGATGGGAATTTTTTCAAAAAGCCTCGGGAGTGACGTTCTTTTTCTCCTTGGGGAATGAGGTGTGTGGAGTCGGTGGAAACTCCAGAATTTAATTCGCAGAATTCCTGATTGGTGAGTTGCTTGAGTGAAAAAAACCGCGCACCCGTGGGTGCGCGGTCTAGTTGAAATGGTATAGCTTACTTCTTCTTGGCGTGAAGCGCGGCGCGGCTTTTTTCAAGTAGGGTCTTGGTGGCTTTGATGCCATCATCCTCGGAGAGTTTTCTCCCCTCGTATTCGACGCCCACGTAACCGTGATAACCGTGTCTGAGAACGATTCTTAGGGCTTTGGTGAAGTCTGTTTTGGTCTCCTCGCCTTTATTATCGAAATCATGAGATTTCGCGGAAACACCCTTGGCGAAGGGCATCAGCTCTTTTAAGCCCTTGTATCGATCATATCCGTGAAAGTTGCCAAAGTCGGGAAGTGATCCGCAGTTGTCCAACCCGACGTCTTTGAGCACCTTGGCCATCCAGGCTCCGTCTGAAGAAAGGCCTCCGTGGTTTTCGACAATTACGTTGATTTGGTGATCCTCGGCAAATGTCGAAAGCGCGGTGAGTCCTTTGACGCAATTGGCTGCCTTCTCCGCGTCATTCTGGCCTTCTCCGTGGGAGTTGACTCGAATGGAGTGGCATCCAAGGAATGCGGCGGCCTCGACCCACTTCTTGTGATTGTCGATAGTTTTCTGGCGATTTTGATCCGAGCCAGCACCAATATGCCCTTCGCCGTCGATCATGATTAGGACGTTGGTCATACCGAGGTCGGAAACCCGCTTTCTCAGCTCACCGAGATACTTCTTGTCCTTCGCCTTGTCCTTGAAAAACTGGTTGACGTATTCGAGGGCGAGAATGTCGTAAGTTTTCTTGGTATACTCCGGCCAATCCATATTGGTCATTTTCCCACCCTTGAGAGCACGGTGGTTGGACCATTGAGCGAGAGAAATATTAAAGAGGTCTTCAGCCTTGGACGTTACGTGTTTCCCATGGTGGTCGGCGAGAGCAGCGGTGGTGAGAGCGGCGAAGGAAGTGTGTATAAATTGTCGGCGTTCCATTTCAGTGAGTTTCGTTGTGGACGGGAGCGAATGAAAGGCGAAAGTTCTCTCGCCTATGAGTATTACGACGAAAAGGGGGGATCAGGGCTTCACCGATTTATTGTTTGGAGGGAAGGTTTCCAAAGGGGATCCTCAAATCGAAGCCTTGGGAGCAGTTGATGAATTGAATGCCAACCTCGGAATGGCCCGTGTTCTGTTGGAAGGTGAGGCCGCCGAAGCAATCGATCGAATTCAGGCTTGGTTGGTGACGTTGATGGGAGAACTTGCGATGCCGGTTGGCAAGGATGCGGAATATCAGGAAGCCGGTTTTGGGCGAATCTCGGATACCGAAATCCAGTGGGTGGAAGCCTGGTCCGCTTCGATTGAAAAGGAAGAAAAATTCAAGGGTTGGCTGAGGCCCGGAGAGCGAGGAGGAGAGCTTGCGGCTCGAATTCATCTTGCGAGAACGGCCGCGAGAAGGGGGGAACGTAGGGTTTGGGAAGTGGTGGATGAGGTTGCAACAGCCGAGGTGAGGGTTTTTTTGAACCGCTTATCTGATGCACTTTGGTTACTGGCGAGCGCCAGCGAAAAGCTATAAGCCTAAAAAGCCGCAGACCTTTCAGTGTGCGGCTTTGAAAAAAGGATTAGGTGAAAAGTCTCTATTGCTTCTGTCCGGTTCCGGGAAGGAAACGGTAATAGGACTCAAGCATCAGCGTGGCAAGGCAGGTGCGGTAGTGCTCGGCGAATCCGCCTCCACTCAGGCCGTGGCCAGCTTGGACCGACTTGTAGGAGCCGTCCTTGTTTTGATTTTTAAGGACCTCGTCACGGAAAAGCTCATTGTATTTTTTCCACTCTTCACCGCCATTATTGATCATAACCTGGGCGGCGTAGTAGTGGCCGTAAAGGTCAGAGTGCTCCTTGGATTTCCAATCAAATTTCATGTTCTTATCCATGAACTTGACGGCTTTTCTGGCCTGACGATTCGCGGAAGATTCCCAGATCTGGAAGCTGAGGGCGCCAACCGCGGCTAGAGTGGTTCCATCATGGCGGATCGTCGGGCTGCTGTAGCCAAAGGCACCACTTGGAGCTTGTTTAGTCTCCATGTAGTCGAGAGCTTTTTTAACGCAGCGTCTCAGGTTTGCGAAATCAAGACCAGTGAACTTACAGGCTTTGATCGCCTGGAGCTGCCATCCCACGATGGAAGTGTCGGTGTGGCCGCCTTCTTCAACGTAGGAGTAGGCCCAACCGCCATTTGTAGCCTGACTGTTGATTAGGAATTGACCGGAAGCCATAACAGCATCTTCAAGTTGTGTGATGTTTTCGCCGAAGGATTTCACGCAGAGAGTGTAGGCCTCGGCGAGGGCATATACGGCGATGGCGTGTTCGTAGCACCAGCTCTTGGCTTTGAAGTCAGTGGCGAGCTTTCCGTTGTTTTTCATCGCCTTGTCGACGAGGAAGGTGATCGCGGCCAGGACCGTATCGCCAAACTCCTCGGAGCCAGCGGTTTCGCAGTGACCAAGATAGGCAAGAAGGGCGAGTCCGGTCATCGCGACGGGCTGGCTACCGGTCCAAGAACCATCTTTGTTTTGCTTCTCTTTCAACCAGCGAAGAGAAGTGACAACGGCGTCCTCACACTTTTCGGTTCCGCCATTTGAGGTGAGTCGCTGAAGGCGGTCGGCTTTCGAGCAACGCTTTTTCATGGCAGTCGGGATGTTTCCGAAACCACCACCAGCACCAGAGCCATCTCCGTCGCCCCAGCCGTCACCGAAGTCATTTCCATCACCGAAGTCAGTGCTCGGATCGGGAACGTCAATTTCCGGGACCGGGACAGCCGTTGGGGAAGAGGTATTGGCTGCGATGACCTTGGACATCGAAGCGGAAGGTGCGGATGGCTTGCGCTCGATCTGAGTCTGGACCTTCTTTTGCTTGAGATTTTCTTCGGACTCAGGAGTTCCGTTGTAGCTGACCAACTGAGGAATATTTTTATTGGGCAGGTTCATTGCGATGATCCAGAGGATCAGTCCAACGAGGACCATCAGCAAAAGAGCGATGATCAAGCTGGTGATGGTCGACATCCGCTGTTGGGACGCGAGTCGGGCCTGGGCTTCAGGTGAAAGTTGGGCGTGGAGGCTCATAGGTTATTTGGGAAAGGGTGTCTTGGCGGGGAATTTCAGGTTTTAGCAACGTAAAAGGCGAAGATTTACTTAAGAAAAATTTTAAAATCAACCTACCGGCAAGATTTAGGCCCAGATTGCCTCTCACGACAAAGAAAAAAAGCCGCGCATCCAGTGATGTGCGGCTTTTAAAAAGGTGTTTCGAAATGACTTACTGCTTTTGGCCTGTTGCAGGTAGGAAGCGGTAGTAGGATTCAAGCATTAAAGTGGCGAGGCAGGCGCGATAGTGGCGACCGTATCCTCCGTCTTTGGCAAATGATCCGGCAACTGCATTGACCTTATTTCCACCACCAACTTCCTTGTAGTAGCCATCCTTGTGCTGGTTATCGAGAACTTGGTCACGGAAGAGTTTGTTGTAACGCTCCCACTCGGGCCCACCATTATTGATCATACACTGTACAGCGTAGTAGTGACCGTAGAGATCCGAGTCTGCGGTGTTCCAGTCGAACTTCATCTCCTTGTCCATGAAGCGGACGGCCTTGCGAGCGACTTTGCTCGCGGAACTCTTCCAAATTTGGAAGCAAAGGGCGCCAACTGCGGCAAGAGTAGTGCCGTCACTTCCACCGTGCAAAGCAGGGCTGGAATATCCAATCGCTCCACTTGCAAGCTGCATGCGCTCGACGTAATCGAGTCCTTTTTTGTAGCAACGAGTGAGGTTTGCAAAGTCAAGGCCGGTATATTTACAGGCTTTGAGGGCCTGAAGATGCCACCCAACGATAGAAATATCACCCCCCCGTGGGCTGTCTTCACTATAAGCATAGTCCCAACCTCCACCTGTGTGCTGGCTGTTAATAAGAAACTGCCCCGAGGCCATGACGGCATCTTCGAGTTGATTGATGTTTTCTCCGAAAGATTTGATGCAGAGAGTGTAGGCTTCGGCCAAGGCGTAAACGGCGATGGAGTGCTCGTAGCACCAGTGATTGTCTTTAAAGTCTGAACCAAGCTTGCCATTGTTGGCCATGGCTTTGTCGACAAGAAAGGTGATGGCCGCGAGGACAGTTTCGCCAAATTCTTCCGAACCAGCAGTCTCGCAGTGACCTAGGAAAGTGAGGAGGCCGAGGCCAGTCATGCCAATCTGCTTGCTTCCAGTCCATGAGCCGTCTTCATTTTGTTCTTCTTTCAACCAGCGGAGAGTCGCAACTACGGCGTCTTCGCACTCCTCGGTTCCGCCGCTCGAGGTGAGTCGTTGAAGGCGGTCGGCCTTGGAACAACGCTTTTTCATGGCGGTTGGAATGTTTCCGAAGCCTCCACCGGCACCGGCACCGTCTCCGTCGCCCCAGCCGTCGCCAAAGTCATTCCCGTCACCGAAGTCGGTGCTGGGATCAGGAACGTCGATTTCTGGAACAGGAACGGCCGTTGGGGAGGAGGTGTTGGCCGCAATGACCTTGGACATCGATGCGGAAGGGGCGGAAGGTTTACGCTCGATCTGAGTCTGAACCTTCTTTTGCTTGAGATTTTCTTCGGACTCAGGAGTTCCGTTGTAGCTGACCAACTGAGGAATGTTTTTATTGGGCAGGTTCATTGCGATGATCCAGAGGATCAGCCCAACGAGTACCATCAACAAAAGAGCGATGATCAAGCTGGTGATAGTCGACATCCGCTGTTGGGACGTGAGTCGGGCCTGGGCCTCCGGCGAGAGTTGGGCATGTAAGCTCATGATAAATTAAGGAAAAGGGGCTATATCTAATGTTGCTGAAAACTATCGACCAAAAATTGGTTTGGCCAGCGAAGAGATCCACTGATTTTCATGATGTTGAACGATCTACCTCCGTGCGAAATTAGTGGAAATATCACTTTTTCTTATTTTTTGTGGCTTGAGACCAAAAATGCTCAGGTAGAACTCCGATTCTCGAGGATTTGAGGAAAGAGCGCCTCCTTGATCCCAGTGAAAGTGGCAAGACTATTTTAAGAATCTGCAAGGGATGCTGAAGTTGAGCACGGGGTGGCGTCCTAGTTCCAGCGAGATGATTGAGGTTTTTTTGACTCGGATCGAGTAAGCCTCAGCTCCGAGGATATGTTCGACCAAGGCCGAGAAATCAGGTTCATGTCCCACAATGGCGACCCGACTAAATTCCTGATAAGCCTTGAGCTCGTGAAGAGCAATTTCCGGTCTCATTCCGCAGGCAAGCCATGATTCTACGATTGGTTTGGGGCAGCCTTCTTCGGATAGAATCTCAGCCGTTTCCTTGGCTCGTAAGACCGGGCTGGTGAGGACAATATCGGGAATGAGTTCCTGCTTTTTGAGAAATTTTCCGACGCGTTGGGATTGTTCCTTACCTTTTTCGACAAGATTGCGGACGAAGTCACCACCGGACAACCCGTGGTCAGCAGCGGTGGCGTGACGAATCAGGAGAAGAGTCATGGGATCACATGGTCATGCCTCCATCGACGGCGAGCACTTGTCCAGTGATGTATCTCGCTTCTTGTCCAGCAAGGAAAAGCACAGCGTTGGCTATGTCATTGACCTGGCCGAAATCAGCGAGAGGTACCTTGTTAATGATGCCCTGCTTGAGTTCATCGGAAAGCTCATCGGTCATGTCGGTCGTGATGAAACCTGGCGCAATGGCATTACAAGTAACCTTGCGGCCGGCGAGTTCGCGGGCCACTGATTTGGTGAAACCAATCAAGCCAGCTTTTGAGGCTGCATAGTTGGCTTGGCCTGCGTTTCCGATAAGGCCGATAACGGAGCTGATATTGATAATGCGGGGATCGTTGCCCTTCATCAACGGGCGTTGTAGCGCTTTGACGAGGTTGAAAGCTCCCTTTAGATTGGTGTCGAGGACAGTATCCCAATCTTCGGATTTCATACGCATGATCAGTCCGTCGCGGGTGACTCCGGCGTTGTTTACAAGGATGTCGATTCCGCCGAGATCCTCAACGATGGTCTTGCCGGTCTCTTGGACCGAATCAAAGTCGGCAACATCAAGGGCGTAAAAACGAGTAGAGTCGGGATATGCGGCATTGATTTCCTTGGCCGCGGCTCCACAGCTGGTGGGGTTACGGGAAATGATGGCGAGCTTTGCACCCTCGCGGGCGAAGGCGTGCGCAATGGCAAGGCCAATGCCACGGCCGGCTCCGGTGATAACGACTCGTTTTCCTGAAAATTTGGACATGTGAAGAGTTTGTAGTGTTTTTAGAGAGAGGCCAAGGCCTCTTTGAGGTGGTGAATATTTTCCGAGCAATGAGCTGCGCTCAGCGTAATGCGAAGTCGGGCAGTTCCTTGGGGGACCGTTGGGTAGCGCATTGCCGGAACAAGGAAGCCTTTTTTTAAAAGAGTCGCTGATGCCGAAAGAGCCGAGCTGTTTTCACCAATAATTCTGGGGATAATGGGCGTGGGGGAATCAAAAGACTGCGAGTGATCTTTTAGGCGAAGACGCCTTTCAATGCCTTCGGCTGAATTTAGAAGATCAAGGCCCGCGAGGCTGGCCGCGGCCTGGGAAGGTGGTGGTGCTGTCGAATAGATGAACGAGCGGGCCTTGTTAATCAGGAGCTCATGCCATGATTTGGATGTGGCCAGATAGCCTCCGGCAGAACCAAGAGCTTTCCCCAGTGTTCCCATCTGGAACTCAACTTGGTCTTGAAGGTCCAACTCTTCGGCAAGTCCTTGCCCGGTCTGTCCGAGAATCCCGACGGCATGGGCTTCGTCCAGAAAGAGCAAGGCTCCGTGTTTTTCCTTGAGCTCCACGATTTCGGCAAGCGGGCAAAGGTCACCATCCATGGAGAAGAGTGATTCGGTCACGACCAAAGTGCGGCCTTTGGCTGAGATGAGGAGTCGCTCTAGCTTGTTGAGGTCATTGTGTGGGAATATCCGGAGAGTGGCTCCCGAGAGTTTTGCGGCGTCGATGAGGCAGGCGTGGGAGAGTTTATCGAGAATGACCGTATCACCCTTGTCGACGATTGTGGGGATGGCTCCCATGGCGGTGGCAAAGCCATTGGCGAAGGCGAGGGCGGCTTCGGCTTTTTTAAGAGGTGCGATTTTCTCTTCGAGTTGATGGAAGATGTCGAGTGATCCGCAGATGAGTCGGGAAGCCGTGCTGCCTGTGCCATAGTCTTGCAAGGCTTTGGCCGCCGCCTCGATGAGCGCGGGGTGTTGGGCGAACCCGAGATAATCGTTCGATGAAAAGTTGATAAGCTTTCGCCCTTCCAGCTCCAAAATAGGAAGATTGGGATTGTTGATTGAGCGAAGTCCACGAAGGAGCCCTCGTTGCTCGAGGTCCGCAAGTTCATCTTCGGGTTTTCTCATTCTGCTGTCGAAAAAAGGCGCTCCAACATTTTAGTGGAAGCGCCCTTTGAGTGATTGTTTTGCTCTCCTGTGGCTACTCGGTCATGCGACCGCAGCATTGCTTGTATTTCTTGCCGGATCCGCAGCTGCATGGCTCGTTCCGTCCAACTTTGGCGATAGGGCGACGTTTGGGAAGATTGAGCTTCAGGCCGCTTTCGTCGGCGCCACTCCCAGATTCAGGAACAACGCTGGATGATCCGGAGACTGCCATGTTGCTTTCGTTCATCGAGCTTTCGTCTCCACCTGAAGTTTGCTGGGGAGCATCGGCAAGAACGGGGTCAATTTCACGAATCGTGGTGAAGCGGAAGAGGTTGTGAACGGCCCCATCATCGATGGTGTCCATGAGGGCAGTGAAGAGCTTGTAAGCCTCCATCTTATATTCCACGAGAGGATCTTTCTGCCCCTGTGCGCGAAGTTGGACGCCTTCACGAAGAGAGTCCATCGCGTAAAGATGCTCCTGCCATTTTTGGTCGATGGCATTGAGCATGATGTGGCGTTCCAGGGAGTCGAGGTGCTCCTGATTCTCCATGTCGACCTTGCGCTCGTAAGCTGCGTGGACCTGCTCAAGGAGGAACTTCGAGTTGCCTTCAATGTCGCGGTTTTGGAACTCTGCTTCATCGATGGTGAGGTGAAGAGGGAATGTTTTGTTCACCCAGTTCAGGAGTTCCATGAAGTCAGGTTGACCTTCGTCACGCTCTTCCATGTAGTGTCCCACTTGAGAAGGAATCACCCGGTCGAGGAGTTCCATAATCAATTCACGTGGGTCTTCAGAGTTAAGGACCTGGTTCCGATAACCATAAACTACTTCGCGCTGACGATTCATGACGTCATCGAAGTCGAGAACGTATTTCCGGCGACGGTAATACATTTGTTCGACTCGCTTCTGGGCGGTTTCGACCGAGCGGTTGAGCCATTTATGCTCAAGAGCTTCTCCGTCCTCCATTCCAAAGCGCTCCATCATATTGGTCATGCGGTCGGCGGCAGCGAAATTGCGCATCAAGTCATCTTCGAACGAGATGAAAAACTGTGAGCCTCCCGGATCACCCTGACGTGAACAACGTCCACGAAGCTGACGGTCGATTCGGCGCGACTGGTGGCGCTCGGTTCCGATGACGAAAAGCCCTCCGGCTTCCTTCACGCCCTCGCCTAGTTTAATATCGGTTCCTCGTCCCGCCATGTTGGTGGAGACGGTGACCGAGTTCAGTTGGCCGGCGGCTTTCACGATCTCGGCCTCCTGTAAGTGATACTTAGCGTTGAGCACCTTGTGGGTGATCTTAGAGCGTTGAAGCATGCGCGAAAGTGTTTCGGAAGCTTCAACCGAAGCAGTTCCAACGAGCACAGGTTGTCCCGAGTTGTGGCATTCCTGAATCTTGGCAACAACAGCGTTGAATTTTTCGCGGCGGGTTTTGAAGACCTGATCGTTGTGATCCTTGCGCTGGTTCGGGCGGTGGGTCGGGATGGGGAGAACGTCCAGTCGGTAGATGTCGTGGAATTCCGCGGCTTCTGTTTCCGCAGTTCCGGTCATTCCGCCAAGTTTTTCGTAAAGTCGGAAGTAGTTCTGAATCGTGATGGTAGCGTATGTTTGGGTCTCACGCTCGATCTCCACGTTCTCTTTCGCTTCGACAGCCTGGTGAAGTCCGTCGGACCAACGGCGTCCGGCCATTTCACGACCGGTGTTCTCGTCAACGATAACGACCTTGCCGTCCTTAACAACATACTCGTTGTCTTTTTCGTAGAGGCAGTAGGCTTTGAGAAGCTGGGAAATGGCATGAACACGTGTGCCCTGGCCGTCCATCTTGGTTTGAATTTTATCTTTCTCGGCGAGGCGCTCGTCGTCGGTAAGGTCGAGGTTGGCGTCGACGTCAGCGAAGGCAGCAGCAAGGTCGGGGATCACAAATGCCTCGGGATCGTCAGGGGAAAGAAGTTCGCGGCCCATTTCCATGAGGTCGGCATCGTGGCCTTTTTCATCGATTGTGAAGTAGAGCTCTTCTTTAATGGCGAAAAGTTCCTTCTTTTGGGCGTCCTGATAGAATGAAAGCTCGGTCTTTTCGATGAGGCGGCGCGTGTCCGGATCTTCCATGAAGCGCATGAACTGGCGGTTGCGAGGCTGGCCCAGTTTCACCTTAAAGAGTGCGCGGCCAGCGACTTCTTCGTCGCCCTCCTCGATGGCTTTTTTGGCCTCGCTGGAGAGTTCGTTGCAAAGGTGGTTTTGCTTCTTTACCAACTGCTCGATCACACCGCGGTAACGCTTGTATTCCTCGGTGTTGGAAATGACGGCGGGGCCGGAGATAATGAGAGGAGTGCGGGCTTCGTCGATGAGGATGGAGTCGACCTCGTCAACAATCGCGAAGTAGTGATCGCGCTGAACCTGATCATCGGTCGAGCCAGCCATGCCGTTGTCGCGGAGGTAATCAAATCCGAACTCGGCATTCGTACCGTAAGTTACGTCGCAGTAGTATTGTTCGCGGCGCAGGGCGGGGAACTGCTGATTTTGGATGCAGCCGACAGTCAGTCCAAGGTATTTAAAGAGAGCACCCATCCACTCCGAATCACGACGGGCGAGGTAGTCGTTAACTGTCACGAGGTGGACACCTAGTCCGGTCAAAGCGTTGAGGAAAACGGGGAGGGTTCCCACGAGGGTCTTGCCTTCTCCGGTTTGCATTTCTGCAATCATTCCTCGGTGCAGCGCGATGCCACCTACGAGCTGGACGTCAAAGTGGACCATGTCCCATGGGATCATGTTGTCGACAACTTCGATCTCCGAACCGCAAAGTCGACGAGCTCCGTTCTTCACGGTGGCGTAAGCCTCGGGAAGGATCTCATCGAGATACTTGTCGCGAAGGGCTGGGAATTCCTCGTCGATATCGTTGAAAGTATTCTTGGCCGTATTAATATCCTCGCGAGTCTTGATTGACGAAGGGAGGGAGGGGAATTCGTCGCGAAGCGCGTCGAATCGCTTTTGGACACTGGCGGCCACGACTGCGACGGACTCTTCGTCCATTATTTCAAGCTGCCGTTTTGTGGGGAGCTGGAGCGGGAGAAAGCGATGAAGATACGTCTGCCATTCTTTGACGCGGGCCAACAACTGTTCTTCGGATTCCCTTTGATAGGCTTCCTCCAGCTCATTGATTCGGTCCACAATGGGCTGCATACGCTTGAGTTCGCGCTGGTTCTTAGAGCCAACGATTTTCTGGAGAGTCCACTTGATCATGAAATTTTGCCCGCTTATTGTCGACGGGACGGGTGAAATATACCGTTCGTGCGCGAGAAGCAAGGGAGGCTTTTCGCGAAAATGAGAGGTTTTAGGTGCGGTGGCTGACTTTGGGCTGGGAATCTTACGAGTTGGCGAATCTGACAGGAAAAGCCGGGGGGGGATTATTTTCGCGAAAGTTAAGGTTTATCATGCTGAATGTGGCGAAGGAGCCTCGCTGAAGACCAGAGTCGCGGTGCTTTAAATTTATTGAATTCTTCGCTCTGCTCATTTGCAGATGGGCTCGCGGTTTATCTATCACTTCGATCTGGCAAGGCGGTGCGCGTCACGGAGCCAAAATCGGTGGGTCTTTTTAAACTCTGAAGGAGATCCATAAAGAAGTGCCCGTCTTCTTAAACGTCGGCGATTTGAATTACCTTGAGCTAGTAGCAGACGAGTCGCTAACGAGGTGTTGGGTGGATTTGATACGTGATTTGGCAAGTCCGGAAACCTAACCGGGAAAATGTTTCCACTCGATTTTGCAGATGGCCCAGTCGTATTGACTGCGTATCAGGCAGAGGCTATCTGCAAAATTTTTCACGACCTATACAAAGGGGCGAAATTACGAAAACCGAGGTGAATTCCGCCTTTTAAATGAACAGAATTGAGGATCTAACCGAGAAGATTGTCATTTTCGACGATTTAGCGTTGCACCGGGTGTTTTCGTGGTTAGCGTCCGTCCGTTTCCGGCATGAATATCCACGAATATCAGGCAAAGGAGCTGTTCGATCGCTTTGAAGTCCCCAGTCCCAGGGGAAAGATGGCCGAGTCAGCTGAAGAGGCGAAAGCCATCGCAGAAGAAATCGGTTCCGACCTTTTGGTGGTCAAGGCCCAGGTTCACGCAGGTGGCCGGGGAAAAGGGACCTTCAAGAATGGCTTCGAAGGCGGCGTTCACCTCACCAAAGATCCTGCCGCTATCGGTGAGATCGCTGGTAAAATGATCGGCGAGACCCTCGTGACCAAGCAGACCGGCGAAGAAGGCCGACTCGTCCGTAAGGTCATGGTCGCCGACGCTGTCGAAATCGAACACGAATACTATCTTTCCCTCCTCATGGACCGCGACACCAGCCGTCCTGTCATTGTTGCCTCGACTGAAGGTGGTATGGACATCGAGGAAGTGGCTGAAAATCGTCCTGAGAAAATCATCAAGCAGCTCATTCATCCGCTTGCTGGTCTTCAGTCATATGAAGTCCGTAAGCTCACTGCTGCCCTCGGATTCAAAGGTGGAGCAGCCAAGGAATTCGGTAAGCTTCTCAAGAATCTCTACAAACTTTTCCTCAGCCTTGATTGCGACATGGTCGAAATCAATCCGCTCGTCGAAACCAAGGATGGCCAGGTGCTCGCTCTCGATGCCAAGTTTGGCTTCGATGACAACGCGCTCTATCGCCACCCGGAGGTCCTCGCATACCGCGACACCGAAGAAGAAGATCCCCGCGAAGTTGCGGCTTCCGAGTTCGACCTCAGCTACATTGGCCTCGATGGAAATATCGCCTGCCTCGTGAATGGTGCCGGCCTCGCCATGGCCACCATGGATGCAATTAAGTTCGCCGGCGGCGATCCTGCCAATTTCCTTGATGTTGGTGGTGGTGCCACCAAGGAGCAAGTTGTTGGTGCTTTCAATATCATCCAATCCGATCCCAAGGTTGAAGCGATTTTGATCAATATCTTCGGTGGAATCATGGACTGCAACGTTATCGCCGAAGGCGTTGTTGCTGCGGTTCAGGAGACCGGGCTAAAGTTACCTCTCATCGTTCGTCTTGAAGGAAACAACGTGGCCGCTGGTCGCGAAACTCTTTCCGCTTCCGGCCTCGCTATTACTGGCGCGGACGATCTCGCAGATGCTGCCAAAAAGGCTGTCGCCTCTGTCTAAACTCCCAACCCAAAATATAAAAAGATGTCTATTCTCGTTAATGCAGACACCAAGGTTTTGGTGCAAGGAATCACTGGTGGATTTGGCGGACGCCACGCCGGACTCAGTCTCGATTACGGTACCGCACTCGTTGCCGGAGTCACACCAGGCAAGGGTGGTCAGACCTTCGATCATGCAGATCACAAGGTTCCAGTCTATGACACCGTGTCTGACGCGGTGAAAGAAACTGGAGCTACAACCTCTGCGATTTTCGTGCCTCCGCCGTTCGCGGCTGATGCCATCCTCGAAGCTGTCGATGCTGGCGTTGACTTGGTCGTCGCCATCACCGAGGGAATCCCTGTCATGGATATGATGCGGGTGAAGGAATACATGCGCGGCTCCAAGACCCGCCTCATCGGGCCAAACTGCCCTGGCGTGGTGACGCCTGGCGAAGGTCCAGAATCCACCGGCGGATGCCGTATTGGAATTGCTCCCGGTTACATCCACAAGAAGGGGAATGTTGGTATTCTTTCCCGTTCAGGAACGCTTACCTATGAAGCTGTTTGGCAGGTTACCTCACTTGGTTATGGTCAGAGCACCTGCGTCGGAATCGGAGGTGATCCCATCAATGGAACTTCACACCTTGATATCATCAAGCTCTTCAATGAAGATCCGGAGACTGAAGCGATCATTATGATCGGTGAGATCGGAGGATCGGCAGAAGAAGAAGCTGCGGCCTGGATCAAGGAAAACTGCAAGAAGCCCGTTGCTGGATTTATTGCCGGAGCGACAGCTCCTCCGGGACGTCGCATGGGACACGCCGGGGCAATTGTCTCGGGCGGGCAGGGAACTGCCGAAGCCAAGAAGGCTGCCATGGCCGATGCTGGAATCGTTGTCGCTGAGACTCCTTCCGAAATGGGTTCTGCTCTTCTACAAGCTTGGGGTAAGTAGGGCAATCTGTTTGCGTAAGCTTTCAAAGCGCGACCGGGGTCATCCCAGTCGCGCTTTTTCTAACCCTCGATTCCATCGCATCTTATTTCGATGGCTTTAATTTTTGAGGCTTTTGACAGAGATCCTCTTCAGAAACCATTTGATTTGTTTGTCAGACCTGTTTGCGTTACTATCCCCCACAGGTCTGGGAGCGAGCCAAATGTGAGGTTAGCTCATTCAGATGTGGGAAGCCCTCGAAAAGCGGAGTAGGTCTATGGCCTGCAGATTGCTAAACTTGCTTCTTCACTGGGCAGCTCAAAACGGATTTTTGCGAGTTGAAGCAGAAGTGATGATTTCGGATTTCCGTACGCTTGAATTTATAAAAAGTGCAGACTTTTGAAGGCGTCTGATTCGGCTCGCCATTTATTTTCGAGCTACTGCAATGTGTATTCTATCAAACCGACTGCGAAAAGAGATTGGTCGGGCTCTGCAAGACAGGGTTAATGAGATTGCGATAGATCGGGGTTTCTTAGAATGGAGGTAACAAGTGGTGATCATGGTGCGGAGGATGCCCATTTATTTTACCAAGCATGTGGATACGCCATCGACAGCCGAAGATTGCAAAAGCTGATTGGTTCTTAGTTGGCCGGTGCCTATGATGTTTGCTTCCGCTACCAGAGGGGAATTTGGCTGTTTTCACTTTCTTCTTTTCTTGCAGGAGCCGTGATCAAATCCAGATCTAGGATGAGATCAAGAGAAGCTCTTTCCTCTCCTTCAAGGATTTCGCGGAGATGTTCCCTCCACATTGTTGCGTCTCCTCCTTGCTTACGCGACAATTGCTCTGCCCATTGGCTTAGCGCACCGCTGGGGCTCGCCCTCTTACGGATTTTTGCGAGCCAGATGTCATAAGTTTTCATGGGAGGACGTGAAGGGAGAATGATCGCGGTGGGATCAAATTGCCAAGCGAAATAGGGTTCACGTGGCCTGTGAAATCAGGGCGAATTTTTGTAATCGCTGAAGATGGGGAATTCATTGAATATCTATTTTATGAATTTGGTCAAAGACGCGTTTTTCTTTCCTTTTCGTGGCAATGGAAAAGTGATGCTGATTTTCGGCGGTATTTTGGGGGTGATCTCTGACCTGGCTTCGTTAGCGCCGATGCTGGGGATCTTTGCCTCAGTGCTGATTCTTGGCTATTTTATTGCGATCTATTTTCAGATTATCCAAAGCACCGCTACCGGCGCAAATGAGGCTCCGGACTACCCTGAAATCAGCAATATCGTTGAAGATTTGGCTTACCCAGTTTTGCAGGTGATTTTTGTGGGTTTCATTTCGTTTATTCCTCTCATCGTAATGGCTGCGTATACTATTGGGACCTTGACGCTTGGAGTCGTGTTGGGGGTTGCTTATTTTCCGATGGCGATGATGGCGGTGGTGGTTCTTGGCGAGCTTAGGGCCGCTAACCCGCTTTTTGTGGTTCGGTCTATCGTCAGCGCAGGTGGGCTTTACTGGGTCGCAGTGACATCTTTGCTGATCTTGTATTTTGTTGAGACTCTCGTGGTGGAGATCCTAGGAGGATCGTTCATCATCGGTTCGCTGATTGCGGCTTTTCTTGGTATGTATACTTTGATGGCAAATGGCCGTATTTTGGGGCTCATTTACCGGGAAAAAGAAGAGGAACTGGGCTGGTTGTAGTCCGCCCTTGCCAGATCGAGCAAAAACGAGTGCATTATTCGGTATGCGATACGATTCCATCGATCCACAGTTTTTTGTCCGTAATCGTGAGCGGTTGCTCGAGAGGCTGAAGCCGAACAGTTTGGTGATCATTCATGCCAATGATATTTTCCCGACCAATGCGGATGGAACAATGAGTTTTCGCCAGAATAACGATTTATTCTATCTCACCGGAGTTGACCAAGAGGAGACGGTCCTGGTTTTGAGCCCGGATGCGGCGCTTGAGGAGGACCGGGCGATTCTTTTTGTCAGAGAGACCTCCGAGCAAATCGCGATTTGGGAAGGGGATAAGTTGACCAAAGAGCAGGCGACAAAGGCTTCGGGAATGACCAATATTCAGTGGACTGATAGCTTCGAATCGGCTTTTCGTCGACTCGCAGTGCAAGCTGAGAATATCTATCTACATACCAACGAATATGTCGCGGCGGCAAATATTGTGGAGACCCGTAATCGGCGTTTCATCAGCAGGTGCCAGGAGCTTTATCCGCTGCACAATTACGAGCGGATTGCTTTGCCTTTACAGGAGCTTCGCATGGTGAAGGACCAGGAAGAGATCAAGTTTCTTCAGAAGGCGATTGATATCACCGAAGTGGGATTCCGGCGAGTGCTCAAGTTCCTCAAGCCTGGGGTTGGTGAGTGGGAGCTGGAGGCCGAATACCTTCATGAGTTTGTCCGCAACAAGTCGCGAGGGTTCTCATATTCGCCCATTATTGGGTCCGGAAAAAATGCCTGTGCGCTCCACTATCTGGACAATGATGACATTTGCGAGGACGGCGAAATGGTTCTCATGGATGTGGGTGCCGAATATGGCAATTGGAATGCTGATATGACACGGACGGTTCCGGTGAACGGAAAGTTTACGCCAAGGCAGAAGGATGTTTACGAGGCAGTTCTCCGCGTGATGTGGGGTGCTAACGAAATTCTTCGCCCTGGCCTCACTCCAAGCGAGTATCAGAAGCAGGTAATCGAAATCATGGAGAAGGAACTGATCGGTCTGGGCCTGATCGATGCTGAGGAAGCCAAGAAGCAGGATAAAACGAAGAAGCTGGTGAAAAAATACTTCATGCATGGAACTTCCCATCATCTTGGTCTGGATGTTCACGATGTTCACCCCGCGAATGCTGCCTATGCGGTTGGGCAGGTTCTCACGATTGAACCAGGTATCTATATCCGGGAAGAGAATTTAGGGATCCGAATTGAGAATGATGTCATTATCGGTGAGGCCGGGAATATTGACATGTTCGCGAATTTCCCAACCACAGTGGAGGAGATCGAAGCTGTAATGGCTGAATAAGAGTGAAGCCAGAGCACAAACGAAACCTCCAATGGCTTGGCGCTGTTGTGATTTTTCTACTGTTGCTTCTGTTGTGTGTTGGACCGTCATCGGTAGGTGGAAATCTAGGTTTAACAGGGTCTGATGGAAGGAGGAGCGAGGTTTCCCATCAAAGTGTTTTGAACGATTCAGAGAAGGGGCGACTTGCTTCTTCGAGTCGCCGTAAATTGCGTGAAAAGGGTCCTCTCAATGCCCACGTTATTTGTGTTGATGATAAAGAGACCGTTCTATTTTTGGCCTCTGAAGTGGGCGCTTACGATGGTGTGCTGATTCATCTCCAGGCGGTGAGGATGGTAGATGAAAGCGGGACTGAAGGTATAAGGCTGTCCCCGAAGCTAATAGATGTGCGTCAAGCCGTGATTGATGACTCCGGGATTGTTGATCTTCAGAATCAGAAAGCAAAAGATAAGGTTTTGAATGAATATGATCAGCAAATTTTGATCCGGAAGCTGGCGATGACCCGTGGGGTGGATTTGATGACCATGTCATCCCAAAGCATCCCAGACGACGATGAGGTGGAGTTCGTCCTAGTTCCCGGGCTTGATGAAGTCCTCCTGATAAAGGGACGGTTGGAGAAAGGGCGGGACGGGAAGACTCGGCTTAACCTGGGGCATCCCTATGTGCGTCGAAGGGAAGAGCGAAAGGAACTTCTTGAGGCTTTGGGAGTGTCGAAACAACCGGAGTGAACAGGCCTAGGTCAGCAAGCTTTTGAGGTCATTTTCAAGTCGCTCCATTGCGTTTTGGTCGGTCAGCTTTTTCCCATCTTGCGTGCTGACGTAGATTGAATCGAGAGCAGCCCCTTTTTCAGTGCAAATGCGTGAGTGAACAGTGATCAGGTTGTGATCGTTTACCGTACGGAGAACGTCGTGGAGGAGCGCGATTCGGTCGAGGGCCTGGAGTTCGATCACGGTGTAATGAGGATCCAAATTATTGCTGATCCATGCTCTAACGGGGAAGTCGATCACCTGTTTGGTTTCGGGCTTCAAGAAGTTTTCCTTCTTTTTAAGATACTTGGCCGGTTCGTATTTCTCCTGCTGATTGATATCGTAAAGAGTGGCCACAACAGCTTTCTGCTTGGTTGCGTCGGTGATGGCCTTGAGGTCGTTATTGCAGACGCGGAAGAGGTCCAAAGTGATGCCATCCGGGCGTGTGTAAACATCTGCAGAGAGAATGTTGAGCTGATGGGTGGCGAGAGCACAGCAGATTTTCTCAAGGAACCGATGGGAATCGTGACTTACGATAATGAGTTCACTGTAGCCAAATTTGGGTCGCTCAATCCACTGGACAGCGCACTCGAAAGGAGTGTCGGGGCGTCTTTCCCGTCGGTCGATATACTGCCAGAGCGCGACAATATGTTTTGAGATACTTTTTTTACTCCGGTATCGGAAGTAGCGCTTTGGCATGAGCTTGGAGTGCTCGTCGAAAATTGCGTGATACTTTTCCTTTAGCCCTGATTTGATTTCGGCAAGGGTTTCCTGAACTTCCTGATCAATCTCCTCTTTTCCGGCGGTCATTCCCTCGAGAATGAATTCTCGGGTATTGCGATAGAGTTGGAGAATGAGGGTTTCCTTCCACGGTGACCAGGCTTCCTCGTTGGTGCCGTTGGAGTCGGCAAAGGTGAAGAGAAGGAGAGCGTCGAGACGGTGGCGGTCCCTCATGATTTCTGCGAACTCTCGAATGACTTCAGGGTCATCGATATTTTTCTTGGTCGCGAACCTCCAGAGGGTGAGGTGGTGATCGACAAGGAACATAATGAGAGACCGTCGGCCTCCGGTGATCTTGAGGCGTTTGCAGAGTCGGGCCGCTAAAATCGCGGAGCCGTCGATGTGTTCGCGGACATTTTCTGCTCGCCCGGTATCATGAAGGATCAGGGCGATGAATAGAGCGTATGGGTCGGGGTGTTTTACGAAGAGGTCGCGATAGAGTTCGTGACGGGGTTCGTCATCATCGACCAGGTCGTCCAGTTGATCGATGCAGCGCAGGGTATGTTCGTCTGCGGTGTACCGATGGAAGAATTCGTGTTGCACGAGGCAGTCGAGCGCGCCGAACTCCGGAAGATAACGTCCCAAAACACCACAGCGGTGCATTAAGCGAAGGGTCCGTGCAACTTGGCCTTTTTTCTCCAGAATTTCCCGGAAGGCGTCCCGGTTTTCAACCCGCATGCGAAATGATTTATCAATGAGCCCCCAGTTGGCTTTAATCAGTTTTCGTAGTGAAGGGGAGGGGCGGACGTCATACTTTTGGCAGTAGGCGAAAAGTCGGATCAGGCGGTTGGGGTTTTCCTCGAAGATCGTTTTACGGCGTGGAAAAAGCCGTCCGTCGCGAATGGTATAGTCGTCGAGGGACTTAGACTTTTTCTTGATTAAGCCGAAGGTCAGTTTGGATCGCAGTCCATACTGTTGTCCTTCGTCATGCTGCAGTTCGAAAATTTCGAAGACTGACTTGGTATGATTGTAGACGTTTCTGGCGTGCGTGTAGTAGTCCTTCATGAACCACTCGATACGGCGCAGGATAGACTTCTGGGGATAGCCAAAGTCATTGGCCAGAACACCTTGAAATCGCAGGGTCAGGATATCGTTGCCCTTGTCATGATAGTGAAGAGCGTTTCGGACACGGTGAAGGAAGTTGAAGGCGTCCTTGAGTTCCCGTCTGGCAAGACGGCTCAGAATACGTTTGGAAATGAGCTCGGTCATCGAGCGGGTCCCGGCTTCGGCGTCGATGATCCATTCCAGGTTGTGATAGTCTCGAAGGGTCCCCGGGCTATCCTTAATATTGGGTTCCTGCAGAAAAACGGTGTGAGACCACTTGGCATGTCGCGATTGAATATCCAAGCGACGCTCTTCGAAGAAGGCTTCCTTGTCCTTCTCGATACAGACTTTGCGAAATCGTGTCTGGAACTTCTCGAATAAGTCCTGCGCTCCGATCAATAGGCGGGCATCTAGGAGCGCAGTGCGGGACTGTGGCTCAACTTTGGCCTCGTTCAGGCACTCAGTAATTGAGCGGGTGGAAGGAAGAAATTTGAAGCCGAGATCCCAAATAGTGTTTTGCAGTTCGCAAATGATTTCGGAGACCCGCTTGGAGACTTTCCCGGAGGGAAATGATGTCAGAAAAAGGAGATCGACATCCGAGCCCGGATTCATTGTTCCCCGGCCGTATCCGCCACTGGCGACGAGGGCGAGGCCGTTTAATTCTTCTCCTGGCTTTAACAGGGAGAGATAAAGTGCCTGTAATAGATGATCGATCGCTTCGGAATGAGCTTGAGCGTGCGCCAATCCTGCTTCACCAGCTAGATGGCGGTTGTGAAGCGTTTCGTGCCAAGTTTTGAGCTTGGATTTTAAAAAAACGAGCCGCTCCTTGGGAGATAGCTCACGTAGATGATCTGCTTTGATGGTGTGAGGCACGGGGAAGGGCAGGAGGGAAGATTTTCACCAACGGGTTGCATTGGCGCGGTCCCGTCCACCATTGCGGGCGTAATACGTTCGGCCGGCAGAGGTCGTATCAAGTGAGCCACGAATGATCTTAACTCCAGCTCCTTCATCAACCCGGCGATAAAGATCAATAACATCCTTGGAAGTCATGCGAATGCATCCGTAGGATGCAGGGTGCCCAATTTTGTGTTCGGCAGGGGTGCCGTGAATATAGACGCAGCGCCAGTAGGTATTGCGGTTGTGACTATCTCGGCCGCTCAGCCAGAGAATTCGGCTAACAATCGGATCCCGCCCGATCGTATTGGGCATCATAATCCTCCCGGTCTGCCGCCGGCTCTTAAAAACAGCTCCTTTCGGCGCTCCTTCGCCAATTTTTTTGGCCACAACATGGTTGCCAAGCGGGGTCTTGTTACTACCCGAACGGCTGCCAAGACCAAATCTGGAAGTTGAAACAGGATAGGCTTTGACGGGTTTTCCGTCCTTTACTAGAAGCATCTTCTGATCCCGGACGCTGACGACCATTTTGTTTGCGCTGTCGACTGATGGGCCGCAACTTGAGAGAAGAAGCGGAATGGCTGTGAGAAGAACGAATACAACCGGTTTCAATACGCGCATGATGGAGTCGTGAGATTATTTGGGCCTGATCAATTATTTGTCTTGGGAGCGGAATGGTAAAAGTTGGATCAAATTTGCCATTTGACCCAAGGAATTTAAGGAGGTGTAAAAGAATCCGACTGGGAAGGGAAGCAACAAGATGGCAGAAGGCCAGTTTCCCTGGAGCGCTGCATCAATGACTACGAAGAGGAAGAAGAAGCCGAATAGGAGTTCCACGATGGGAGTTAGGCTTTTAAGTGCCTTATAGTGGCTCTTTTTGATTTCCATCTTCTGCTTCCCTTCAATTCCATACTTTGGTGTGCGAACAAAACCGGACTCGTGGCCGATGATGGCTTCAATAACGGCTTTGGCGTTGTTGATTGCCATCCCGATACCAAGAGCGAGTAGTAGTGGGA
Source organism: Akkermansiaceae bacterium (assembly GCA_039768565.1). Classification (GTDB taxonomy): domain Bacteria; phylum Verrucomicrobiota; class Verrucomicrobiia; order Verrucomicrobiales; family Akkermansiaceae; genus SW10. The sequence continues at coordinate 34,163 of JBDNAG010000051.1, forward strand.
GGTAGCATATTTCGCGGAGCCAAGTCTTGGGGTTGATGGCTCGTTGGGCGACTGTGTAAAAAATCAAAATGGAGATTGAGGAGAAAAAGAGGATTGGAAGATTAATCAACAACCTAGTCGAGATATCAAAGTCAGGAGTCCAATTATTGTTTGGGTAAATCAGGAAGCAGAGTGCGATCAGCGCAAGGTAGGCATAGTTTGCCGTGAGGTGAGCGGTAGCTTCAAGTTTGACGGCAAGAGGGTATTTGCTGCGCCAGATGGAAGGGAGGCACTTCTTGCAGCACTGGATGGACCCTTTGGTCCAGCGATGTTGCTGGTTTTTGAATCCAGCCATGTCGACGGGAAGCTCGGCAGGAGTTTCAACTTCCTTGAGAAAAATAAATTTCCAGCCCTTGAGCTGCGCTCGGTAGCTGAGGTCCATGTCTTCGGTGAGGGTATCGTGCTCCCAGCCGCCGGCATCAACGATTGCTTGCTTACGCCAGATTCCCCCCGTTCCATTGAAGGTGAAAAAGCGTCCAGAGCGATTCCGCGCCGTCTGTTCGAGTTCAAGGTGGCCGTCGAGGAAAAGGGCCTGAACGCGGGTGAGGGCGTTGTAGTTGCGATTAAGGTGACCCCAACGGGTCTGGACAAGAGCGATCTTATCGTTAGTGAAGTGATGAATGGTTTCCTGAAGAAGGTCGGGATTTGGCACGAAGTCGGCATCGAGGATCAGGATGAATTCTCCTTTGGCCTTGTTCATTCCGTTCTCGAGAGCGCCAGCTTTGAAGCCGGTGCGGTCGGTGCGATGGATGCATTCGGCGTCGAATCCCTTTCCGCGAAGGCGTAAAGCTCCGGCTCGAGAGATTTCAACAGTCTCGTCTGTGGAGTCATCGAGGATCTGGATCTCCATTCTATCCTGCGGATAATCGAGCGCTGCAACAGCGTCGAGCAAGCGGTCAACCACGTGCATCTCGTTGAAAACTGGGAGTTGAATGGTGACGAGGGGCATTTCCTCAAACTCACTGTCAGGCATTGGGCGTGTGCGGCCATACTTGAAGTAGAGATAAATAATTGTCAGGCGATGGAAGCCGTAGCCGGCGAGAGCAAGAAGCACGGTCGTATATAGACCGAACCAAATCCAGGAAGAGACATCGTTTGACATAGATTTTCAGGGAAAGACTGGCAGTTCTTAAGGGGCAAAGGAGCTAACGGCGAGACCCGCACGACCGGCGTGCCAATAAACTGCGCTATTGTCAAGACATTGACCAGAATCGGAATAACGCTAAAGTCTCAAAAAAATACATTTCAGGACATTTCCTTCGAAAATCTCGACAAATCACAATTACAAAGTTTTTGTCGCCCCATGACAATTGAGCCAATTGGGAAATATCGTTCGACATGGGGAGAGGGGCCAATCTGGTCCGAGGGGCGTTTGTTATATGTCGATATTGAGTCACATAAGGTCATTTCTTTTGATCCTGAAACTGGGGAGGAGAAAGTTTGGAACGTTGGAGAGCGAGTTGGAACCGTGGTTCCAAGGGAATCCGGGGGGCTGGTGATCGCGGGTGACAATGGATTCGCCTTTCTCGACACGGAGAGTGGTGAAGTTACGGCGATTTCCGATCCTGAAGCCGCGAAGGAGAATAATCGTTTTAACGACGGGAAGTGCGCACCCGACGGGCATTTTTTTGCCGGCACGATCAGTTTGGTTAAAAACGAGGGGGACGCCGATCTTTACAGGCTTTCCCCTGCTCTGGAGGTGACCAAGGCTTATGGGCCTGTGACGAACTCAAATGGGATCGTTTGGTCGGCTGATGGTGCGACTTGCTACTATATAGACACTCCGATGAAGCAGGTATTGGCCTTCGACTACTCGGACGGACTTTTGACGAACTCCCGGCGCGTGGTTGCGCTCAACCACATTGACAGCTCTCCCGACGGTATGGCGATTGATGAAAACGGTCATCTCTGGATTGCCTTCTGCCATGGTGCCTGTGTGACCAGTTTTGATCCCGAGAGCGGTTACGAGGTTCAGAGGGTTGACCTGCCTTGCCTTGAAACCACGGCATGTGCTTTTGGGGGAATGAATTTGAGAGATCTCTATGTGACCACAGGAGTCCATAAAACTGAAAAGGAAGAACACGCCGGTCGGCTTTTCGTAATCAAAGGCTTAGGCGTGACTGGCCAGCCGTCGCATTCGTTCGAGGGATAGAATTTCCAGTCTTGCCAATTGGGCACAAGCAGATTTGTCGTAGGTGTCCCTATGGGTAGTGGAAATAATATTCAAATCGATCTCTTTGCGTTCCTGAACGAGCAAGAGGGGGAGCGATTGGGCCAAATCATGGAGAATTTACCAAAGAGGTGGTTTGGTGATATGTTTTTTGCGTGGACGGGTGCTGGTCGGGTCTAAGCCCAGCCTCAAGCTTGAGCGGAAACGCGAATTATTTAGGGAAGCCAAAATGCAGGGACCGCAATATGATGTGTGGTTTTTGTTAAATGGCACAATATGTGGTTGTTTTGTTTGGGCGACCTTGTAGGCTAGGGTCCACAAGAGTATCGTTGTCTGGATCACGAAGAGTGGTCGTCGACCTCAATTTCCATTTTCTGACCCATGTATCTCAAATCCCTCGATATTCACGGCTTTAAGTCCTTTGCCGATAAGACTCGTTTCGAATTCGCCGAAGGCGTTACTGGAATTGTGGGGCCAAATGGTTGTGGTAAATCGAACGTGGTCGATGCAATTCGTTGGGTTCTTGGAGAGACTTCGGCCAAGGCTCTTCGTGGAGGTGAGATGGCTGACGTCATCTTTAATGGCTCCGAAAAGCGTAAAAAGCTTGGGATGGCTGAGGTCACGCTCACGCTCGCAGATTGCGAGGAGGCTCTCAAAACCGACTTCAACGAGGTTTCCATCACCCGCCGGGTCTATGCCGATGGGAAATCCGAATATCTCATCAATAATACCCGTTGCCGCCTTCGTGACATCGGTGATCTCTTCATGGACACCGGAATCGGTCGTTCTTCGTACTCCATCATGGAGCAAGGGAAGATCGATATGCTCCTCTCGGCCAAGCCGGAAGATAGACGCCAGGTCTTCGAAGAAGCCGCGGGAATTACCAAGTCCAAGAAAGAGAAGAAGGATGCGCTTCGAAAGTTGGAATATACCGAGGGCAACCTCCTTCGTGTCTCGGATGTTCTTGCCGAGCAGGAACGCCGGATGAATTCGCTCAAGCGGCAAGTTTCAAAGGCTCGCCGCTACCAAGCTCTCTCGAAAGATGTTACCATTCTCGACACCCACTTAAGTCACCGTGTTTGGGAACGACTGACTGCCGAGCGGGCCGAGTTGCTGACTTCGCTTTCCTCTCTTTTCAATAGTCGTAATTCCATCGAGCAGGATCTGCCGAAATTCGAATCAGCTGTTGTTGAAGCCCGAGACAAGGCGCAAGCGCTTGATTCACAGCTCTCCGGTCTTCGTCAGCGACTGTCTGATAAAAAGAATGCCATTTCCGCGGCCGAGAATCGCGTTTCATTCAACAACGAACGCAAGGGCGAACTCGCCGAGCGTCTCGAGCGCAATGAAAAGGACATTGAGTCCACTCAATCCAACCTCACCGAGCAACAAGAAACCCTGCAGCAAAGCCAAGCCGCTCTTCAGGACCTTGAGAGGCGGATTCAAGATAAGGAGTCCCAGGCGCGTGAACGCCAGAACTCCGCCAATAGTCTCGCTCAAGAACGCCAGGAGAACGAAAATCAACTTCGTCGGGCGCGTGCTGAAGCCAATTCGACCCAACAAATTATCGCCAGTTCGCAGGCCAAGATCGAAAGTGCTTTGAGCCAGATGGAAGGCAACAAAGAGCGCATGAAGCAGCTCGAGGAGGAATCCGAGCGACTTCGCAACGAACAGACCAAAGCCGTTGCCGAGCGCGATCAGTTCGAGAAGCTTCTCGAGGAGCATCAGAAGACTTTGCCAGGGCTGGAGGAAGCCCGTGAGAAAACCCAACGCGAATTCGAAGAAGTACGAGGTTCGCTTGATATTGCCCGAAAGGCAGCTTCAGAAGCTCATCGCGCCTATTCACAAAAGAGTTCCCGGCTCGATGTCTTGAAACAGTTGGTTGAAAGTGGCGAGGGTCTTGAGAAGGGAACACAAGCCGTTCTTAAGGGACTCAACGATCCGGATCTCATTAAGCCTGGATTGAATGGTTTGTTAGGTGCCCAACTCAAAGCTCCCGACGAGTATGCCGTTGCCGTTGAGTCAGCCCTGTCCCAGTTTTTACAGGCCATTATCGTTCGTGATGAGGAATTGGCAGACTCAATCATCGAGCGGCTTGTCGATGGTAAGAAAGGCACTGCGGCAATTCTTCCGGAGAGTCTCTTGCCTGTTGCCAAGGGGAGTCAAATTGAAGCTCTTCCCGAAGGAGCGTCTGCATGGGCTCTTGATGTCGTTACGGTCGATGCCAAGTTCACCGGCCTAATGGAGCGTCTTCTGTCACAGGTGCTTATCGTGCCCGATCGCGCGACTGCGCTGAAGCTTCGCAAAGACTATCCGGATCTGTCCTTTGTGACCCAGATCGGTGAGATCCTTACTCCGGAAGGAGTTCTTCGCGGTGGATCAAGTGGCGGAAAAGACGGCTCACTTCTTAAGCGCCGGAACGAAATCGAAGCTCTTATTATTGAGGTTAAAAAATTGGGCGACGAGGAGAAGGCTGCTGAACAAAAAATTCTCGATTGCGAGTCCCGGACCAAGGAGCTGCGCGAAGAGTTGGAACAAGCGAAGGATCGATTGCAACGTCACCGTATCGAGGATTCGACCTTGCAAGGTCAATTAAAGCTTGCGAAGCGCGAGGCCGATTCCATCGAGTCGAAAGTCGCCAATAACAAGTGGGAGCGAGAGGAGCTTGGGAGTCGTGAGAAGACCGCAACCGATAGTCGGTCTGCTTTGGAGAACGAATTGACTCGTGCGCGTGAGCGACTGACTGCAGTGGAAGATGATTCACGTAAACTTTCCTCACGGGTTGAAGAAGCGATTAAGCGTGAAAATGAATCCCGCGAGCAACTCAGTGAAGCTCGCACTGCCTTGGCAGTTGAGAAGCAAGCTCGCGATTCAGCAGCCCGGGAGCAGGATCCCATGAGTCGCCGGATTCGTGAACTGGCCGAACTTAATGAACGCCGTAAGAGTGAGATTACTGCCGCCCGCGAACGAATCACCAAAGGCGATGGCGAGAACGAAACTCTCGTTCAGGAGATGGAAACCTACCGCGGCGAAGTTGCCCGGCTCACCGAAGAACTCAGCCATGCTGACGAACAGCGTAAAGGATTTGCGAGAGGGATTGAAGAAGCCGAGGCTGCCTTTTCCGAAATTCGCAGCAAGCAAAACAAGGTTCTCAATCAAATCAGCAAAGAGGAGGTTGCTTGCACCAAGCTCGATCTTCGACTTGAAAATCTCGTCGACTCCACCATGGAGCGTCACCAGGTTGATCTCGCTCACTTCCGTCCGGATACTCACGTTCTCATTGCTTGTATCAACGATCGCAAGGACGCCGAGAAAAAGGGGAGGCGTAGCAAGACCTTCGAGGTCCAGGCGAGTGTCGATGGCGAGGAAGTTCTCGACGAGCAAATCGAAGCTGGAGAGAAGAGCGAGCCAGAGGAAAAGGCTGAGGAGGAAGTCGTCATGGAGCTTCTCGAAGGTGAAGGTCCTGACTGGGAATTCGTGGAGGCAATAGTCGCTGACTTGAAACGTCGTCTCGATTCCATGGGGCCTGTCAACCTCGACGCCATCGAAGAGTTCGACGAGCTCGAAGAGCGCCACAACTTTACGAAGAACCAGCACGATGATCTTGTGAACTCGAAGGAGAAGCTTCTTGAAATCATCGACCGCATTAATGCCGAGTCCGAGCGTCTCTTTGCCGAGACCTTCCACGCGGTGAGCAAGAACTTTAAATCAATGTTCAAACGTCTCTTTGGAGACAAGGCGACTGCGGATCTCATCCTTCAGGACGAGAGTGATCCGCTCGAGTGCGGTATTGAGGTGATTGCCAAGCCTCCGGGCAAGAAGTTGCAATCAATCTCGCTGATGTCGGGTGGTGAACGTTCCATGACAGCCGTTGCGCTGCTCTTCTCGATCTACATGGTCAAGCCAAGTCCGTTCTGTGTGCTGGACGAATTGGACGCGCCGCTCGATGAGTCGAACATCGGTCGCTTCCTGAAGGTGCTTGATGCCTTCATCGACCAAAGCCAGTTCATCATCGTGACTCACTCGAAGCGAACCATGGAACGTGCCGACGTTATGTATGGTGTCACCATGGAAGAATTTGGTGTGTCCAAGCCGGTGGGCATGCGCCTGACCAGCGAATCTGACAAGACCGATGGGCCGAAATCTGCCGCTCAGAAGGCAGCTCTGAAGCTGGACGCTTAGATCGATGGCGCCGCCGCCCATGCCGGAAGATTCGCGTGATGCTGAGCAACTCAGGTTACTGGTTGTCTTCCACTATATCTACATGGGTTTGCAAACTGCTGGCTTGGCGCTTTTGGGGCTGCATTACTTCATCATGCATGCTGTCTTCGGGATGGTTAAACAAGTCCCCGAAAAGGCTCCACCCGTTGATGAAAAAGTGGAAACTGGGGCTTTTCCTGTTCCGGAATCAATCCCTCCGGAAGAGGGGATTCTCCCAGTTGAAAGGAATCAATCTCCCGAAGAGAGTGTGAATGCCGAGGAATTCTTCTCTGAATTTGGAAGTCTCTTTATCATCTTTTATCTAATTGGTGCCGTTTTCCTGATCGCATACATCATCCTTAATTTTCTAGCGGCGCGGTCTATCAGTCAGCGAAAGGGACGCACATTTTCGATAGTCGTAGCTGGACTTAATTGCGTAAGCTTCCCGTTTGGGACTACTCTTGGTGTGTTTACTCTGGTGGTGCTTTGCCGCCAATCCGTTATGAATACTTATAAGCAGAGTGCTGCCTAGTCTCGCTGATCATACCAGTATTCGTTTGCGATCTCTTTGTCGGCTCCATTGAAGACGCGTTTGAGGAAGTTACGATCCCTTACCAGGTGCCAATCGCCATATTGGTCGAATTTTCGGCAGGAGGTGACAAGGGGAGCGCTCCAAACAGTTCCCCATTTTTTGCCGATAGTCTTACCATAATCGCGGAGTCGAACCGCGAAGTCGACGTCTTCGATCGTGACAAAGTCAGGATTGAATCCACCGACGGCCTCGAATGATTCGCGTGTCGTCCAGAAGGCAGCAAATGAGAGTCGGTATTTGGCGAGGTAGGGCATCGCCATGAGTCCGCTGCAAACGATTCCCAGCGACCAGCGTTCGGGGAGAACGAAGGCTCCGCCGCCAATGACGCCTTGCTTTAGCTTCTCGACGACGATTCTCAGGAAGTGTGGGTGGAGACGTGAGTCGGCATCGACGGTGACGATGATGTCTCCGTTGGAAGCCTTGAAGCCGGCATTACGAATATGGGCGAGGTTCTTGGCTTCTTCTAGAGCGATGATCGCTCCGGCCTCGCGGGCAATTTCCTCCGTCCGATCGGTGCACCGGTTCAGAATCACCACGATCTCAACATCACAGGGGCAAATCTCGGCTGCTCTTGCGACTGCTTCGAGCCCGCCGGGGAGATATTCTTCTTCGTTATGGGCTGGGATGATGACGGAGATTTTCATTCGTGATTGAGCATCGCTTCAAGGCAGGTTACCTCCCACTCATGATTCGACAAATCGTAGTTCACCCCGGTGGAGCCCATAAAGATGATTTTCTGGCCTGCGCACTCCTGATTGCGGAGCATGAGGTCCCCATTTTTAGGCGTGAACCCAGCGAGGAAGATCTTGCTGATGTCACGATTGCGGTGGTGGACGTGGGTTTGGAGTGGGACGAGTCGAAAATGAACTTTGATCACCACCAGTTTCCTCGCGATGCCGAGCCGCTGTGTGCGTTGAGTTTGGTTTTGAAGCACCTGGGGCTTTATGAGGAGACCAAGAAATTTTGCGACTGGTTGGAAGTAGCCGAATATATTGATACTCGTGGTCCTAATGACACTGCCAAGTGGCTTGGAGTGGAGCGTGATGCCATGTCAAAATTGAACTCACCGCTCGACATTACTTTGCTGCGTCGTTTTGCAGCATCAAACGAGCACCAACCCGGACAGCCGATTTACGAGGTCATGAAAATGGTCGGAGAGGATTTGATCAGTTTCGTTCGCGGAATGAAGGCTCGCCTCGCATTCATTGCCGAGCACAGCGAAGTCTGGGAGATGGAGGGCGGAAAGAAGGCTCTTTTCCTGCCGCGCACGAGCCCTCTTCCAGAAGAGACCTCGATGGGGATGGGGCGCTATGTCGAGGACCTCGGGCTGGAAGAAGAAGTGGTTGCGTTGATCTATCCGGATCGCAGGGGGGATGGATATGGCCTATCGAGATTCAACGACGACAAGCGTATGGAGTTCACGAGAGTTGGGGAGGAGGCTGATGTCCACTTCGCCCACAACAAGGGGTTTATAGCTAAGACTTCGGCTTCAGAAGTTGAGAGACTGAAGATCTTGTTGAATCAAGCGTGGATCGGCTAGTCGATCTCTCTTCCTCGAACCATAGATATGCTATTCGAGGGTGAGGCGATATCGACGAGATATTGAATGGCATTCAAGACACAGACTTCAAACTCATCGGATTGCGCCGTTTCGCCATGCCCAAGAAGGCAAAGGAGGGCGAGTCCGGTCATTCCGATTGGCTTGGATTCACTCCATGATCCGTCGTTTGATAGCAGTGAGCCGGAGCTCTTCAGAGCATCAGTATTTAAAAATGAGGGGGAGTTTGTCGCTGGTTGGGGCAGCGTCGCTGGGTCCGTCAGCCGAGAAGGCAAGGATGAG
>JBDNAG010000267.1:0-9529 GCA_039768565.1 Akkermansiaceae bacterium
TGACCAAAGTGATGGTACAGCTTGAGGAGCTGGAAGGGAAGTTTTCGGAATTCGATGACTATGTTGAAGAACTTTCGGCCAAGCGAGAGGAGGTTTATGAAGCTTTCGAAAGTCGTAAACAGTCTCTTCTTGAAAAGCGGAATCGTCGAAGTAATCGATTGGTAAAGTCGGCCGAGCGGATTCTTTCGGGCATCAAGAATCGTCTGGAAGGGTTTTTAGAAATCAATGAGATCAATGGCTACTTCGCCAGCGATCTCATGATCGAGAAGGTTCGCGATATTATTGAGGAACTCACCGAGTTGGGTGACGCAGTCAAAGGTGATGACATTCAGACTCGTCTCAATACGACCCGTGATGATGCGGTGCGTGCGCTGAAGGACCGGAAGGAGCTTTTCGTTGATGGACAGGCGATCATCAAGTTTGGAAAGCATCAGTTTTCGGTCAATGAACAAGAGCTTGAATTGAGCATTGTTCCCCGTGAAGGAGAGATGTGCTTTCACCTAAGCGGGACGAACTTTTTCGAACCTGTCACCGACGAGGCATTCTTGTCGACTGAGTCGGTTTGGGATCAGGAAGTGATTTCCGAGACCAATGATGTCTATCGCGCAGAATGGCTAGCTTATCAGTTTCTTAAAGAAGGTGGTGAATTAACCTTGGATCAGTTCATGCAGCCAAGATATAATGAAGGCTACCTCAAAGGGGTGCATGATCTTGATGCCCTCAAGCTCATCGAGGTGCTAAAGCCCATGGAGGAGAACTCCGGCCTGATGCGGTATTCTCCGACATTGCGGGCCGAAGCGATTCTCTTTTGGCTGTCCTGGGAGGATAGCCCTGAGAAAAAGCGCCTCGCCATCATGTTGGAGGCCAGCGGAAAGCGGGATGGTGGGGAGGAGGTTCCGGTTAAGTATATTTCCGAACTCCAGAAGCGAATGGAGTCGATTGATGTAGATCGACGAGAAAGGGCTTCACTATACCTGGCTCAGGAATTGTCGACGGGTGGAAGATTCGTAATTTCTGAGGATGCGGACGCACTTCTAAAGAAGTTCAATCGTTTCAAAGATCTTGGAGATGTTTTGAAGTCCCTTGAAGGGCATATTCCCAGCCAGTATGAGGTTCTTTTTGACTACCTTGGCAGCGAGGAGGCGGCTGTTCATTATCTGTTGGGAGAACACTCTCCGACACAAGTGAAGCATGTGGATCTAACAGCTGAGGTCGAGGATCTCAAAGGAAATCACACCAGGGTTCAGGATGGAAAATTAATGGTTGATTATCATGAATTCGTGGATCGGCTCGGAAGCTTTGCCCGAAGTCAGGTGCCTACGTTTCGTGCTTACTTGGATGCCAAGCAAGAGCTTGTGGATCACAAGCGTGAGGACATGCGTCTCGAGGAGTTTAAACCAAGGGTGATGTCCGCTTTCGTCCGAAACCGCCTGATCAATGAAGTTTATCTTCCCATGGTCGGAGACAACCTTGCCAAACAAATGGGCACGGCGGGTAGCGATACACGGACGGATCGAATGGGCTTACTGCTTCTCATCTCGCCACCGGGATACGGTAAGACGACTTTGATGGAGTATATCGGGAACCGCCTAGGTCTGACTTTCATGAAGATCAACGGCCCTGCATTGGGGCACAATGTCACCTCGCTCGATCCCAATGATGCTCCGAATGCTTCAGCTGCTGAAGAGGTGGAGAAGTTGAATCTTGCTCTCGAGATGGGAGATAATGTCATGATTTATCTCGATGACATCCAGCACACTCATCCCGAGTTTTTGCAAAAATTCATCAGCCTTTGTGATGGCCAGCGAAAGATTGAAGGCGTCTATAATGGCAAAGCAAAGACCTATGATCTTCGCGGTAAAAAGGTAGCGGTGGTAATGGCAGGTAACCCTTACACAGAGTCAGGTGGTAAGTTCCAAATTCCCGATATGCTGGCGAATCGGGCCGACACATACAACCTTGGTGATATTTTAGGTGATCATGAAGAAGCTTTCAAAGTCAGCTTTGTGGAGAACTGCCTGACCTCGAACAGCGTGCTAAGCAAGCTCGCCAGTAAAAGTCAAAAGGATGTTTATGCAGCGCTCGCTATTGCAGAAACGGGGAGCAGCGAAGGCGTTGATTTCGAGGGGAATTACACGCCCGCTGAAATCGAAGAATTTGCCCAGACCTTAAAGCGATTGCTCCGTGTGCGTGATTCTATTCTGAGGGTAAACATGGAGTATATCCGGAGTGCAGCTCAGGAAGACGCGTATCGGGTTGAGCCTTCATTTAAATTGCAGGGATCCTATCGTAATATGGCCAGGATTGCTGAAAAAGTTCTGCCGTTAATGACGATGGAAGAAGTTGAGGCTCTCGTGATTGATCACTATGAAAACGAGTCGCAAACTCTCACGACCGGGGCTGAGGCGAATCTCCTCAAGTTTAAGGAGATGGAAGGTATTCAAACTGAGGAGGAGTCCGAAAGATGGGCTCGGATAAAAAAAGACTTCGGTAAACAGAAGCTTCTTGGCGCGGGTGGTGAAAACGATCCTGTCGCTCGGGTGGTGGCGCAAATGAGTCAGTTTAATGATGGGCTGGATGCGATTGGGCAGGGGCTCAGTCGGCCGCCGATTCTGGCGGAAGGCTCTATCAAACAGCTTCAAAAGATCATTGAAGGGCTCCGCGCGGTTCCCGTGCAGGTGGACATCAACGTTGTACCGGTTCAGGATGATGACGACAGCATTGAGAGCATTGCTAAAAGACCCCAGCAAGCGCCAATCGCTATCGAGCCTGAAATAAGTCAGGGTGATGCTCTTGAGTAGATGACTCTTGAGCAGAAAAGGAATAGGGAAATGACGCAGCTGCAAGTGTTGGCCATATCATAGGTCCCTTGAGTCTGTTTATGATGAACCGGTGAAGTTTGCAGAATAGCGCGCGCCCTGGAACGGTCTTACCTTACCGTTCTCCAAAGATCCACCTAGCCATGCGAGGAGTTGATTCATCTCAAGATGATCGTTTCGTAGTGACTGGAGCGATTCCCACCCGCAGTGGGTCCGGCGTCTTGCCGGCGCAATTTTTTCAACTTGAAGACGACCCATGAGGGCTTCGGTTTCTCGATCGATAGCGTTTTGAATTTGCGCCGGGTGTGGAAGATCATCCAGATCGCTTGGGGAAAGTCCAAAGGTTATAACCCCAATTCCTAATTCGTTTGCAAGAGCCCGGACCTGGTCGCCCAGTGATTCATCGGAAATATTATCAGCAAGATAGAGGACCCCTTGGTTTGCCCACATAGAGCCACTCATGGTCTGGAACAAGTCCTCTCGAAAGTTATCGTGACTGGTTTCTACCCGCATCCGAACGGAGCTAAGATGATAGGGGGGAAGTCCGAGGGTTTGTTTGAGAGCAAGGTGCGCAGGATCGAGGCTCAGGCCATCTTCATCAAACTGCCCGTGCTCCCAATCGATCAGTACAATCTCGGGGAATTTCCAAAGATTTCCAAGGGGAGCTCCCGCCGAAAGAGATTCGCGGAATTCAAAGGTGAAAATACTTTTGGTTTCAGCGTATTTTCGAACAATTGCCCGGAACTTGCTGAGTCGGAGCATGGCCTGATCGACCGATGAACTGTCATCGAGGTCGTCGAGTCTGCCTTGAGTCATAGCGAGGAGGCCTTTGGCGCTTGAGAGCGCCGGAACAGCGGCTCCGCGTTTGTAGTAACCCTGTCCCTTTTCGACCTTTGCGATGGGCGAATTTGGGTCGCAAGACATCACCGAAAAATGATAGCGTAAAGAAGCATCCGAGTATTCACCATCCAGAGTCATACGTAGCAGGCGAATCAATTCAGTCCCTTTGATCGAGTCCTTCGGATTGGAAGGAAGGATTTCGGCAAGAAGGTCGGAAAGTTGATTGCGGAGACTCATAAGATGGTAGTTACGCGTGCGCGCGATGTGTCGCTAGATGCAACGGGATGATGTGTGGTTTGGGCAAGCTCCAAGTCACTCAAAATTGCAAAAATAAGGAGATTTTTTAAACAATTTGTTAAGAATACTAAATAATTCGTTGAATGAATTGTTTCGGCTTGCTGTCCTATTAATTGAAGTGTTAAAAAAACAGCATGAAATCGAAGCGCATCATAGTCTTAATCTTAGTGATGTCATCCTTGGCTTCTGCGCAGACAGCTAAAGAGATCATTGAGTCCTTACGTCAGGTAACCGTTCTGCAAAAAGAGCAGACCCTGACCGGAGTCCTTCGCAAGGGATCCAAGAAGACTCCCCTCAACTTATTTCTCCGGGGTAAGGATATCCAGTTTACCCTGAATGGGGGTGCCGAAGGTTTTCACCTTCGATTGAAGGAAGATGATCAGGAATTTTGGGATATCACGAATGGCAAAGCCAAAAGATTCCCTGCCGATAAAATTGGGGCTGCGGTTGCGAATACCGATATTTCTTACGAAGACCTAGCATTAAAATTCCTCTATTGGCCAAATCCTCAGCACGCAGGAAACCAAAAAATCGGGTTCGAAGATTGCTGGAGAATTCATGTCGTAAATCCGGATGAAAATGGGAGTTATCGCGAGGTAAGCGTATGGGTGACCAAAAAGCATCGTGCGCTTGCGCGGGTGGTTGGATACGGCCCCAAGCCGGATCGCCGTCCATTGAAACAATTCGAAATTATTGATGTAATGAAAGTGAACGGAGTGTTCACCGTCGAAACAATGAAAGTTAGCAGCTTCAACCAGAAGCGTAAGGTCGAGGGAACCACTTACCTCGAATTCGAAAAGCCAAAGCAGCGGGGACGCTAGCCTCGATCTTTTTCTAACGATTCAAAAAGCCCGTCTGATAGAATTAGGCTGGCTTTTTGCGTCAGAGTGGTTTGTGTGACTATGATCGTGTGATTGGGGTCTTAAGCATCTAGCCCAAAGGCGGAATGAACGACTCTTGCTGCTTCTTCGATTTGGTCTTCTTCAACGGTGACCGAAATTTTGATTTCGGATGTTGAAATCATACCAATGTTAATACCGGCTTTTCCTAAAGCTTCGAACATTTGGGCGGCAACCCCGGAGTGGCTGCGCATGCCAATTCCCACGCAAGATAACTTGGCAATACCAGCTTCGGTCTCAATGGAGGCATCTCCGGACAGCTCTGCTAGGACAGGCTTAAGAGCGCTTTGTGCTCTTCCGAGATCATTGGTATGCATGGTGAATGAGTGTCGCGCCATCTTGTCGCTGGCGATGTTAGACACAATCATATCGATATTAACTTCTGCCTCGGCAAGAGCGCCTAGAATGCGTCCGGACATTCCCGGGGTATCAGGGATGGCGGTGATGGTAACTCTGGCTTGGGAGCGCTCGATTGAGACTCCACGAATGACAACTGATTCCATGGCTTCGTGTTCTTCGGTGACGATTGTCCCGGGGTTATTATTAAGTGATGATTTAACTTCGAATTTCACGCCATATTTTTTGGCGAATTCAACGGAGCGCGACTGCATAACCTTGGTTCCAACGGAAGCAAGCTCAAGTAGCTCGTCGTATGAGATTTCCGGGAGCTTTCGTGCTTTTTCGACGACTCTTGGGTCGGCGGTGTAAACGCCGTCGACATCGGTGAGAATCTGGCAGAGTTCTGCATTGATAGACGAGGCGACAGCGATCGCAGAAAGGTCGGAGCCGCCGCGTCCGAGAGTGTGAATCATACCATCCTCGGTCATACCCTGAAATCCCGCCACTACAACCGTGCGGTCTTGCTCAAGATAGCGATTCACCATAGTTGGCTCAATCCGCTCGATTCGGCCACGGGTGTGAGAACCGCTTGTCACGATGCCGGCTTGCCGTCCGGTTGCGGAGACTGCCTCAATCCCCATTTCATTGAGAGCAATTGTCAAAAGAGCAATGGATTGCTGTTCTCCGGAAGAAAGGAGCACGTCGAGTTCTCGCTCCATGGGATCGTTGGAGAGCTCGTTTGCTAGACTAAGAAGCTTATCTGTTACACCACCCATTGCGGAGATAACCGCAACGACTTGATGTCCTTTGTCGCGCTCGACCTTGATGCGGTTGGCCACATTTTTGATGCGATCAATTGAACCAACAGAAGTTCCGCCGTATTTTTGGACGATGAGTGCCATGGAGAAGGCGTAGTTAAGGTTTAACAAGAACGATGGCAAGCAAGAGCCGAAGCAAAAAAATCCTCCGCATCACGAGGATCGCGGAGGATTTCAAGAGAAGTCTATGAGCCTAGCGCCGACGGCGAAGTAGGCCTAGAAGAGCGATACTTCCAAGAAGCGCCGAAGAGGGCTCGGGAACAGCGGCAGTTGTAAAGGTTCCAAAGGGTACCGTTGCAGCGGTTTCAGCCTCAGTGAGCCCATCTAGTGTTCCATTGCCGGGGATGTCCCAACTCGCTGCAGTCCAAGTTATGTCTGGTCCCGTATTGTCATTCCTCGACATGAAACTGTCGTTGTAAATATTTGTGCCACCTTCTCCAACGACATCGATGACATCGTCAGTGCCATCGGCAACAATTCGGAACGCGTCGTTTCCTGTCCCTGTGATTGCTCCCAATTGAATTGTTGGTCCTAACCCCGCTCCAAAAACAGTTTCGAAAGCTGTTTCATTCGAAACGATGTAGACGAATTGGTCTGTGAAAGAAACAGATGGCAGAGAAAAAGTTTCGTCGAAAGGGGCTGAATTGGCAGCCCTTTGAAGATCGAAGTTACTCAATTCTTCTGTTCCCGATACATAAATCTCGATTGCTCTGGCGCTGAAATTGACATCAGGATCAACAATTGTAGTGATAAAGATGGCTCCACTGCTGGTAACCGGGAGAAGCGCCAATACTGCAAATGCTTTAGGACTGTTCATCTTGACCTTTAAGAAGCATTAACCGGGCCAATTGTCGATCGTTTATTATGCGATAATTGAATCTTTTCTTTGGATCAGATTGTTTCAATCCTAAAAACAACCGGTCGATCAGTGAGACAGTCGAGGTTTTCAACCTCGGAGAGGGCATGTTTAAGTTCCCCAAAGGGGCAGGTGTGGAGGAGGAAAACCATTTCGACGAAGTCGGCGTCGGGATTGTCGGCATCGACTGGTGAATGGGTGCCGGAAATTCCAATTTCGTGTTTCGCGAGGACGGTGGCGATGTCTGCGATGACTCCGGGGCGGTCGGTGACGGAGAATCGTACGTAATAGGAGGTCGCGGTGTCGTCGATGGCGACGAGCTCGCCGGATTCCTGGTAGGGGAGAAATCCGCGGTCGCTCCGTGAATTACGAGCAGCTTCGACCAAATCGGAGACGACGGAGGAGGCGGTTGGTCCTTGTCCGGCGCCGCGACCATAGAAAAGGGATTCGCCCAGATGGTCTCCTTTCACTGCGACTGCGTTAAAAACTCCGTGGACTGAGGCCAGAATGTGGGTTTTAGAAAGGAACGAAGGCTGGGTCCGGATTTCGATCCCGCCTTCATCGTTTGCGATGACGAGCGAGAGAAGTTTAACGACATAGCCAAGATCCGAGGCGAATTTGATATCGAGCGGAGTGACTTTCTCGATGCCCCGAACGTAGACGTCCTTGTAATCGATGAGGAACCCGTGTGCGAGCGAGCCCAAGAGGATGGCCTTGTGAGCAGCATCCCAGCCATTGACGTCGAGAGTTTCGTCCGCTTCAGCGTATCCGAGATCCTTGGCTTCTTTGAGGGCTTCGGGATAGCCTAACCCAGCCTCGGTCATACGTTGAAGAATGTAATTGGAGGTTCCGTTGATAATTCCAGCGATTGATTCGATACGATTGCCAACGAGAGACTCCTGGACGGCCTTGATGATGGGAATTCCACCTGCAACGGCTGCTTCGAAGTGAATCGGGGCATTGTGCTCTTTTGAGAGAGCGAAAAGATCGGCTCCACGCTCGGCGAGAAGGGCCTTATTACCAGTTACTACGGGCTTTCCGGCCTTTAAGGCAGCCGCAACGAGGTTGAAGGCAGCGTCGGTTCCTCCAATTAATTCGACCACGATATTCACTTCAGGATCATCTACCACTTCCATGAGATTGGTGGTGAAGAGATCGGCGGGAGCGTTGCCATCCCGTTGTTTTGTAAGGTCTCGAACCGCAATTTTTCGGATTTTCATGGCGGCAGTGCCTTGCGAGCGGGACTCAATCAGACCTCCGTGCTCCTCCAAAATGTTCCAAACTCCCGACCCAACGGTGCCAAATCCGGCCAATCCTATTCCTGAAACTGTGCAGCTCACGCCAATTTTCTAAGATGGTTACAGGCTTGAAAACAGAAAAAATGTCGATGAACGTTGAATTGCAACCTTTGTTAGCACCGTTATACTAATAACAGATGGGACGGGAATATTCTTGGGAAACAGCCAGCACCTACACTCCGCCTAGGCGGAAGGGTTTGGGTTGGTATGTGCTCGTGGCCGTAATCCTTGCTCTGACAATCCACGTCGCGGCGCTCGTGATGGCTGGAAATACCTTTTATCGCTCTGAAATTTCCGAGCCTACCGAATGGGTTTCAAAGCCACTCCGATTGACGATGGGGGAAACAGAAATCGAGGAAATCGCGGAAGTCCCTCCTGAGGAAGAGCTCGAGCGTCCAGTTGATGATAGTGAATTGGTGGATGACCCCGAGTCGGCCATCGCGGAACTCCACGATATCGAGATCGATATCGACACGAATCTCGAAGAGATGTCCCTGCCTGAAATGCGGATCGAGAAGCCCATTTTGGCAGGGGTGAATGACGGAGACCTGCTCAAACCGACGATTGGTGTCAATGTTGACCCTGATATCCCGGACCCTGGCAAGATACGAATCGATTTCCCCGAGGCTAAGAAGGGGCAGGTTGTCGTCGACGAAGGCACTCCGCTTGCCGATGTACTCGACCCGGACAAAGTTGTTCAGGATCTGGGGAAATTAAAGGGGGAGGGTGGAAGTGATGTAGCTGGAGAGATCAAGGGCTACACTGGCCTCTCTGCCTATGCCAATATGTCGCCAGGAGACCTACAGCGAAACAAGGCGACGATTGGAAGCGATCTTCTTTTTGAATTCAATAGTGCGACACTGCGTGATGATGCCCGAATCACCCTTTTAACTGTGGCTCAATTGATCGATCGTAATCCTGGCATGTTTTGCTGGGTTGAGGGGCACACTGATACCATTGGTGGTGAGGACTTTAATCTCAGTCTCTCCCAGAGGCGGGGTGAGGCCGTGAAAAATTGGTTGGTGAGGTCGCTTCAGTTGGAACAAAAATTTATCGTGGTTCGAGCCTTCGGAAAAGCCGAGCCAATCGTGAAGGAAGGGGATCGAGAGGCTCAGGCAGCCAATCGCCGGGTTGACATTAAGATGCGTAAGACGATACCCACTGATGGGGTTGTCGTGGGAATGTTGGGGAAGCCAGGTGAAATTCCGCGTGGTATTCCGGTCGATGATGATGAAGGCGAATCGATTCCAAAGGCCATTCCGGTTCCTGATGATGAAGGCGAATCGATTCCCAAAGCCATTACGGTTCCTGATGACGAAAAAGAGGCGATTCCCAAAGCCATTACGGTTCCTGATGACGAAAA
>JBDNAG010000268.1:0-14783 GCA_039768565.1 Akkermansiaceae bacterium
AGGAGAATGCGCGACCTGCCTGATGTTTGGAGGGGGAGTTCCGTTGGAAGAATTATTGGGCCTTCCAGGGCTGGGTGGGGCGGGTTCGCTGAAAGGCTCGGGTGTTTCCAGTGCGGCATCAATGAGGATGTCACTACTTCCAATCGAGGCATTGAAAAGCTGTATGGAGAGAACGTTCTCACCTTCCCGGAAAAGGTTGGCAGTTCCGCCGATATTGTATTCCTCATAGCCGTCCTGTTCGTCGCTGCTGATGGCAGTTGAATTACCGCCGGCGTTTGCCGGAGTATTGCCCTGATAGTCGATCACTCCGGCTCCCACCGAGTCACTGCGATAGATTTCGGTTCCATTTAGCCAAACTATGACGCCGTCGTCATAGAGCACCTTGAGGAGTGCCGAGGAGGGAGCGGCTCCGTTAAAAGTGAAGCTCTTTCTCAGAAAGACGGAAGCGTAGTTTCCCTGGGCATCTTGAAGATTAGTGACAACCAATGGTTCGTTCCGGCCCAGTGGGCCGGCTCCGGTCAGCCAGGTGTCGTCCTCATTGAAATTGATCCTAGTCCAGTCGTGAATTGGTGAAGATGCTTCGCTAGTACCCTTTCGATAACGCCAGGTCTCTCCTTCGGAGACGAAAACAACTTTACTTCCGTTGAAGCCAATGGAGGAACTTCGCCATGAACTTCCAAGATCGTTATCGAGGGTTGGGTTAATCAATTCCATTGAGCTGCCCTCTCCCTTGGCGCGGCTCGGCCAAGGGAATCCGACGC
Source organism: Akkermansiaceae bacterium (assembly GCA_039768565.1). GTDB lineage: Bacteria > Verrucomicrobiota > Verrucomicrobiia > Verrucomicrobiales > Akkermansiaceae > SW10. The sequence goes on from JBDNAG010000268.1 coordinate 762, forward strand.
CGTAATCGACCCGATCAATTACACCACCGGAGGCGTCGAGCAGTTGTAACAATTCTCCCTTGCTATTGAGCCCTCCCTCATAGGGGCCAATGGCGGTAATCCCAAATTCCCTCGCGATGGTGGCGGGGTCGTCTGCAATGACGAGATAGCCGCCGGATGGAATCGTGGTCTTGGCCGCAAAAGAGAACTTTACCGCGCCATCCAGTTCCCAACCGCTCAGGTCTGCCTCGACAGCGTCGGGGTTATAAATTTCGACGAATTCATTGAGGACCGTGTTATCATCGTTGTTATAATGGATCTCATTGATGACCGGGGCCCCGTGCAGAGACACCAGTAATGCAGATGCGGCAAGGGCATGTGTGAGGATGTGCATGTCGAAGCATAGATCCAATTTTGGGTGCAATAAACCATTGATTTTTATGAATCCATACGGCTACTTCATCTGTAATTTCGAGAGAGGAGTGGCTCCTTCAGGGATGTACCTTTCCTTGTCCCTTGTTCTCTTGATTACCCAAGCTTCCCGGGCTTCGGCTTTTTGTTTTTGAGTTGGTCCAGCCAGTGGCCATTCGGGGTCCACTTGATGCGCTTCCTTGAAGATCTCCTTAGCGTGCTTCACCAGATCGGGCATTGTGGCAGCAAGATTATTTTTCTCTCCGGCATCGTCGGTCAGATTGTATATTTCGATGGGTTTTTTGATTCCGTTGCGCACTGCTTTCCACTGATCCCATCGAGCCGCTTGAACAACAGCGCCTTTGTGGAGTTCCCAATAGAAGTAATCACGTTTTGGCGCGGTGCCACCTTTGAGATACGAGACAAGGGAATGTCCGTCAGTTTGGTAGCCTTTGGGTGGAGCGGCCCCGGTCATCTCGACGAAGGTAGGCATAAGGTCCCAAAGCGCCCAAGGTGATTCATCAACCCGTCCTGCGGGGACAGTTTCGGGCCACCAAGCAAAAGCGGCCTGTCTCAGGGCTCCTTCATACATGCCACGTTTGTATCCACGAAGCCCATTGGCGTCCTGCTTGAAAAGTTTGCCGATTTCCGACTGGGGATTGAATGAAGATCCATTATCTCCGGTGAATATGATCAAAGTGTCTTTATCGATGCCGAGGTCGCGAAGAGTGTCGACCAATTCTCCCATGTCCGAATCGATACGGGTGACTTGGGCCGCGTATGATTTTTGAAGATTGGTCCACGGCTTGTCCTTGTAGATCCCTAGGTCATCGATTTCGTGGGCACCATGGGGAAGGGTGATGGCATAGAACATCATGAAAGGTTTCTCCGCGTTTTGCTTCACCCATTTGATCGCTTCATTTTGAATTAATTCCTGAGCGTAAGTCTTGCCGATTCCCTTACCGCTATTTCCAGGAAGCGCGACGGGCTTGTCATTGTCCCAGAGGTAGGTTGGAAAATAAGAGTGAGCGTGGCGCTGACAGTTGTAGCCAAAGAATCGATCGATACCTTGTTTCATGGGGCTGCCCGAAGTGTCGAAAAAGCCCATGCCCCATTTGCCAAAAGTGGACGTGGCATAACCGGCATTCTTGGCAATCTCACCAATCGTAACGGTCCTGGCAGGAATGGGCCATTGGCCTTCAGGTGTCATTTCACGGTTGCCTCTCACAGGGCAATGCCCCGAGTGAAGGCCGGTAAAGAAAACCGAGCGGCAGGGCGCGCAAACGCTGGTGCCACAATAAGCCTGCATGTAGCGGGTTCCTTCATTGGAAATTTGGTCGAGTCTGGGAGTTTTAATCAGCTCTTGACCATAAACCCCGAGGTCGCCTTGAGCAATGTCATCGCTGAGAATGAAAATGAAGTTTGGTTTCTTGGCAGCAAGTGAAGCTGAGATGAGAGTGAGGAATAAGAGGATGTTTTTCATCTGGTGAGTCTTAGGATTGGAGCATTTCGTCGAGAGCGACTTCATCAATAACGGGAACGCCCAGAGATTCGGCTTTCGTTTGCTTGGAGCCGCCTCCTTCCCCGGAAAGGAGGAAGTTGGTTTTTGAAGAGACCGAGCCACTGACTTTTCCGCCGTTGGCTTCGATGATTTTTTTAAACTCGGGCCTCGGGGCTGAAAGGGTGCCGGTAATGACAAAGGTTTTGCCAACAAGAGAGAGACCTTCGGTTGCCGCTATGGGGTCGGGCGCAAAGTTGTCCGACTTGGGATCGATTTCGATTTCGGTGAGTTTCGCGAGAACAGTTTTACCAGCCTCGGATTGGAAGAAGGTTCGCAGGTGTTGCGCCGCGACTGGTCCGAGATTGTCGTCGATCTTGAATTGTTGAAGCCTTGGGTGATTCTCTTTCTTTCGTTTGGATTTTGAAAGTTCTTCGAAATCCGGAAGATCTGCAAGGTCCGAGACGATTGTTGATTCGGGCAGGTCACTCAATTTTTCGTGGAGTCGTGAAAGTTCCCGGGCCGCTGATTCGCCGATTTGGGAAATTCCCATCGCAAAGAGCCAGCGATTCAAAGGCATTTCCTCGCGTGCCTTGGTCAGCGAGTTGATCAATGTGGTGGCTCTCTTTTCCCCAAAGCGACGCTCTTTTGATTGTGTCAAACCATCGGATGACTTAGCGGGGTCAAGTAGAAGATTAGCGAGGTCTTCCACGCTGAGCGAGAAGAGGTCGAGCGGCGAGGATGCGAGTTTGCTTTCCACCAACTTGATTGCGACGGATTCACCGAGACCATCGAGATCGAGCGCCTTGCGTCCTGCGAAGTGGGTAATACTGGTGACCGCTTGGGCCGGGCATTCAAAATTGACGCACCGCCAGGCCACAAAACCATCAGGCTTTTCGATGGGGCCGCGGCAGGAAGGGCATTGATGATTTAGAGCTTCGGGAAGGTTATAAGCCGGTGTGTGTGCGGGGCGTTTCGCGACGACGACAGATACGACGGAAGGGATGATTTCACCCGCTTTCTCGACAATTACGGTGTCGCCAATACGAACATCCTTTCGTTCAATTTCTTCCTGGTTGTGAAGGGTGGCACGGGAAACCGTGGTGCCGGAAACAAAGACAGGCTCGAGCTCTGCGACCGGAGTGAGGACCCCGGTTCTTCCAACCTGAATTGTGATCTCCTTGAGGAGGGTTTCCTTCTGCTCAGGCGGATATTTGAAAGCCGCAGCCCAGCGCGGGGCGCGAGAGGTAAAGCCGAGAGTTTCCCGTTGATCGAAATCGAGCACCTTGATGACTGCTCCGTCGGTTCCGTGGCCAAGGTCATGGCGCTCGATATCGAGCTCACGAATGGCAGCTAGAACTTCGTCGAGCGTGCTGACATACCAAATCGGGGAGTTGCGGGGGATCTGAAAGCACTTTAGGAGTTTGCGGAAATCGTCCTCATTCTCCATGTCGGTTCCCTCATTTGCACCCAGACCGTGGGCAAGAAAGGCCAACGGGCGGGAAGCGACGACCTTGGGATCAAGTGACTTTAAGGTTCCGGCTGTGGCATTACGCGGGTTGGCAAAGGTGTCGAGTCCGTCCTCGTCACGCTGAATGTTGAGTTTTGCAAAACCATCGGACGGCATGAAGATCTCACCTCGAACTTCGAGAAGTGGGGGAGCGTTTTCGAGATTGAGGGGAATGTTGCGAATGGTGCGAACGTTTTGGGAAATGTCATCGCCACGGGTTCCGTCTCCACGGGTTAATGCATATTCGAGGGACCCGTCCCGATAGACAAGTGAACATGCCACACCATCAATTTTGGGCTCAACTGTGAGGGGGATTTTGGCCAGTCCGAGGCCCTTCTGGAGTCGCTTGAAAAACTCTCCCACTTCTTCATCCGTAAAGAGGTCGTCGATGGAGAGCATCGGGAGGAGGTGGGCTCTTTGCTCGAAAGCATCGAGCGGAGCTCCGCCAACCCGTTGGGTGGGCGAATTGGGATCATGAAGATCGGGATTTGCTTTTTCGAGATCTTCAAGTTCGCGAAAAAGTCGATCGTATTCCGCATCCGAAATCTCCGGTTGGGCGTCTTGATAGTAGAGCTGGTTGTGCCGATTGAGTTCGGTTCGGAGTTCAGCAATGCGGTTGTCGAAAAGCACGCTCAATTTGTAGCGCGTTGTCTTGGGGCCGGGGAGCAAAAAAAGAGGTGCTTTGGTCCTTAGCCTTGATGGGCCTTATGCTAGTCGCGGTAAATCACCGGAGAGATCTCAGAAGGCATGATTTCGGACTGACCTCCCCAAAATATAATGGTGTAAAAAAGAGGGACGCCGACTTTTTTGAGATGTATATCGATAGCCGCTTTGGATTTGCTGGCGGATTGACATTTCAATGCCCGGGGAGTGAAACGGGAAGCGATTGGAGTGTCATCGATGGTGACTTTACTCTATCTAAATCTTAAGATTCATACGATGGAACTGGGACAGAAAAGGTGAGTTCGGTGATGTTGGTTGAGGGTAACGAGATGTCATTTTCCGATTAAAGGTTAGCCGCTGGGCGGGGTTGATATCGCCGACTCAATCTTAAGCCAAAGTTGAGATTGGAATGGTGACGAGCAGGATGCCTTTATTGATGGTTGATGGGACCTTCGAAAGTAGATTACGGAATTTAATTCTTAGTGGTAGCATAGGCTATATTTCTGATGAGCTCCGCTTCATCTTTAGGCAGCCCTCCAGTGAATTTCAGCTTGCGGGGGTCTTCGCTAAAAAGGGTTGCGTAGAAAACGCAGGCGGCAAGGTAGGCTCCCTTTTTTGAAGGATGGCTCCCGTCGCGTGCATAGAGTTTTTTTCCAAGCTCAGGATCTTTCTCTCTGACAATTTTCCAGGTGGTTCCGACGGGCGCGAGAGTGGCTTTACATTTCTTGGCTGTAGATTGGTAGTTCTTGCTGAGCGCTTTCTGCATCGGCTCGTATGTCGGGAAGAGCTTTTTGTTTATTTTGTCGCCATCACGTCTTCCCCAAGTTTCGTAGAAAATAGTTTTTGAGCCGGATTGATCGATGATTTTGTTCAAGGCGACGGCAGCCTTTTGGAAGCGATCCGGAAAGACTGCGGGAAACTGGCTTTGATCCTGTAAAACAATGAAATCGAATTTTCCGTTTTTGATTTTAGTAATGGTGTCTTTGTCCTTGAGATGGAATTCAAGGGTTTTTCCACCGGGGTTGATAAAGCCAATTTGCGCGTCTGAGTGGGGCGACTCTCGCACTAGTTCGTTGACCATCTTTCGAATCCCACCGGTGTAGCTATTGCCCACAAAGAGAATTTTTTCAGCTGATTCAGCGGAAGACGAAGTCCCAAGGTGAAGGGATAACAGGGCAAGAAGGAAAGACGACCGTAAATACATCTCGAATCGGTAGCCCTTCTCGCAAGGGACCTCAATCAAGATCCGCGATTCGCAAGACAAATTTCCATATCTCTGGGGTTGGGGGTTTGCTGAGGGTGTTCTTTTTACTTGGTAGTTTGGTAATCGGCGTTAACTAGTTTGGGCGAATGAAAAAAATTCTATCTATCTTCTTTTCATGGCTTTTATTGGGGACTCTCTATGCAGTTCCAGATCCTGTCACTTTGGCGCAGGGTAAAGAACTCTATGCCGGGGCGGGCTCCTGCATTGCTTGCCACATGGTCGACGGGAAAGGCCAACCGGGATCTGTTCCTCCATTGGCTGGCAGTGATTGGTTGGACAACCCGGATCGTACCATCGCCATCGTTCTTAGAGGGATGGCCGGTCCGGTCAAGGTGAACGGGGATCGGTTCTATTCTGCAATGCCGCCACAGCTTCTCTTTGATGATGAGAAAATCGCAAATCTCGTGACCTATGTGAATAATGCCTGGGGTAACGAAGGTTCAAGTGTTACCGCCTCTCAAGTGGCCAAGGCGCGGAGGGTTCTTCCAGAGGCGGTTTATACTCCCGAGGCTCTTCTTAAAGCCTTCCCGTTTGATAAGAAGAGGCGGAAGAATAATGGAGCCTACACTCCTGATTTTGATGACAATTTGACAGAGGTTACGGAACCCGTCGTTTATCGGACTTTTATGCCCGGAGCATCTCCTGCGGCCTTTGCGGTCGCTCTTCCTGGCAACCAATACTATTGCTGGGACGCCGGGGAATGTCGATTGCGCTACGCTTGGACCAAGGGGGGCTTCATTCGAGGGAACCAGGTGCATTGGTCGAGTAATGGAAAGCCCGTAGCAAAGTTCAACGGGGCACCTTATTATCGCGCCCGGTCCAGCAAGCTTAGGCCGGAAGATTACAAGTTCTTGTCAGATACCCGGAGGAAAGCGCCTTTTTATGATACCACGGAGGCCGTGGATTTTCCGATTGAGATCGAGGGCGTCAACGAATTGCCAAAATATAAGGGGTATCGTTTGGTTGAGGGCTATCCCGAATTTCTTTACAAGATTGGTGTTCATGAAGTCAGAGAGCTGATCAGGACTTCGAAGGTCGGAACGGGTATCACACGTAAATTTTTCGTATCTCCACGGGTCCCCATCACTTTCAAACTGACTCCGGATGAAGCTGCTGGTTACTCAAGTTCAGCCGGAACGATTACCGGGGACGGGACTCTCAAGCTTACCGCAAAGCAGGCAATGGAGTTTGATATTACCATCACCGAGAAGAATACGGCATCTGCCACGGACATCCAAAACAAAGGCCCGAAGAAATGAAAAATTTTAACTATTTACTCGCCCTGTCTCTGACTGCAAATGTCGCGCTTGGAGATACTTCGCCCAGTTACAAGGTGACCAGCATTCCCAATCCTCCTTCGAAATTTGGAACCAAGCAGATCGACGGTCTCGATTTTCTTCCGGATGGACGGATGGTTGTCTGCCAGCCGAGTGGTGAGGTTTTCCTTTTTAATCCCAAGACCTTTGAATGGAAGTTATTCGCCGAGGGTTTGCATAACCCTCTCGGGGTAATTGCTGAGTCGAATACATCTTTAATTGTTTCCCAGCGCCCCGAGGTTACTCGGGTCAGCGACACCGACGGAGACGGTAAAGCCGATTACTATCAGGTCATGACCGATGAATTTGGTATGTCGGGGAATTATCACGAATTTCATTTCACCCCGGTTAAGGACAAGGAGGGGAACTATTTCTTCTCGCTTGGGACCGGGTCTTCGGGTGACGGTGTTCGCTCGATCGTTCGTGGGGAGTTTGACCCAAGGGGGAGGCCAGGTCGTATGCATGCATCCACGCCGTATCGCGGTTGTGTGATGAAGTTGACGAAGGATGGGAAGACGGTCCCCTGGTCATATGGTCATCGCACTCCCAACGGACTTGGGTTCGATCTGGAGGGCAATCTTTTCGTTACTGATAATCAGGGCGATTGGGTTGGCTCGAGTAAGTTGTTTCACGTTAAGAAAGGTCTCTTTTATGGCCATGCTGCCAGTTTAACGTGGAAACCGGGATTTGAAGGTGCTCCGTTGGACGCCGACCCTAGGGAACTCGCTAAAATGAGGACTCGCGCTGCCGTTGTTTTTCCGCACGGCTCAATGGCGAACTCTCCGACTCAAGTCCTTGCGATTTCTCCGGAGGCCAATTTTGGCCCTTTCACTGGTCAGTTATTGGTTGGTGAAATGAATACAAATCGGATTGTCCGGGTCATGCTGGAAGAGGTCGGTGGCGAACTTCAGGGAGCATGCGTTCCTTTCATCGATGGGGGCTCGCTCGCGCGTGGATGCAATCGCATGGCATGGGCTCCGGATGGCAGCCTCTATGTGGGCCATACCAAGCATTCGTGGGCTGGTGGTGAGGGGATTTCGCGTGTTGAGTGGAATAGCGAAGTTCCCTTTGAGGTGGCTTCCATGAAGCTCACCAAAAAGGGATTCCGTTTCATGTTCACCAAGCCAGTTGATTCCAAGATTGCCGGAGAGATCGCGAATTGGCCCTTCAAACGATATTATTACAAATACCACAAATCGTATGGCTCTCCCCAGATGGATGTGGCTCCCGTAAAGGTCGATTCCGTGGAAATTTCAAAAGATGGAAAATCGGTTAATGTCAATCTGGAGGAGTTGAAAGCGTGGCACATTCACGAAGTCAAAATCAAGGGTTTGAAGTCCGCTGATGGGACTTCATTGGCAAATTCGTATCTTGCATACACTCTGAATCGCTTGCTTGAAAATACACCTCCAGACCCTCTTCATGTCAGCGGAACTACTTCGCCTAATGGGGAGACTTTCGCAAAGGCGGTAGAGGTGATTGATCCCGAGGGAACGGTTTATCAAGTCACTGATGCCAAGTTGAAAGGTGTTCGGACTTCGAGCTCTCATGCAGGCTATACTGGAACTTGTTACGCTGATTTCGGCGAAGGAAAAGAGTCGATTGAGTGGACGGTCACAAGTGAACGGAGCGGGCAGGGGAAGGTTCTGATTCGTTATGCTCTCGGATCAAATTTGCGACCTCTTAATTTGTTGGTCAATGGCAGGGAGCACTCTACTCTTCCATTTGCAAATACAGGGGGGTGGAAGAATTGGAAGGATATAGCGGCACTGGTTGAGCTCAAAGAGGGGCCGAATACAATTGTTCTAGCAACCAATGGAGCTAGCGGCGGGAACATTGACCACTTGCAGGTGATCGAGCCCAAAAGTTAAAAGGACCTACTTAAGCTTACTCTTCGGAAGCTGCTTCGGCGTGGCTGCCGAAGATTTCTTGTTACTGATTACCTCGTATCCAAGGATTTTCCCGTTGAAGGGGTTGGGTGCTTCATAATTTCCAGCGGGGCTGCGGTCGTCGCGGCCTACTGAAAAGTTGTCTCTTGGTTGAACGGGAATGAGACCAGGGGATTTCTTTTTGAAGGTTTTGCCGACGACGGTGAGGGTGAGTTTGTCCACTCCGATAGTTGCCTTGAGTTCAATCTTTCCAGTGGATTTGTTTGCTGCGCTGAGTCGGGTGATCTTGCCGTTTACGCGGACGTCCAAAGCAGGAGTTCCTTTAATGAAGTGAAGAGCATAGCCGTGTTCTGTTCCACCATGAGAAAGGACAACGCCATGAAGGTCTTGACCTTCGACGTTGGCCGAGATCGTGAGGGGGCGGTTTGCAATTTTTGGAGATTTTAGATTAGGCGCTTTTGTGTTGAATCCGGGTTCGGGGACAATATGTGGTGCTGCGTGAACACGTTTCGCCCAGCTATTCCAATCATCGACGAGTTGATCTTTGATGGTGGCGTAGTTTTGAGCGACGTTAGTTTGCTCGGAACGATCTTCGATCAGGTTATAAAGTTCCCATGTTATTTCATCTGGCTGGCGTTTGCCCCAGACGAGTTTCCAATTGCCTTTGCGGAGTCCGCGGGCTTCCTGATGTTCAAAGGCGAGTACTCGGTTGGGGATGGCTGTGGAATCCTCGATGGCGGGCAGCAGTGAGGTTCCTTCAACCGGGGTTATCTTGTGCCCGTCCCTTTGGTTTGGATATTCTGTGCCAGTAACCTCAAGGATCGTCGGGACGATGTCCATGAGGTGAGAAGGTGTTGTGACATACCCATCATTTTTGACGATTCCTTTGGGCCAGTGGAGAATGAGGGGGGATGCGATCCCGCCCTCGTGGCAGAAATGCTTATACATGTTCAGCGGGGTGTTCCCAAGATTGGCCCAACCGGATCCGTAGGATGAGTGGGTGCCGGGCTGTCCCATCCCTGCAAGCTCTTCTCCGGAATGAAGGGTTGTTTTTCCTAGCCGTGAGCGACCATCGAATCCAAAGGGTCCCCATTCATAACAGGCCCCGTTATCGGAAAGGAAGGCAATGATGGTGTTATCGAGTTCGCCGCTCTTCTCAAGGTCGGCGAGAAGACGCCCGATCCCATGATCGACGTGTTCGACCATGGCTGCGAAAGTTGCCATGCGGCGGGCGAGATCTTCACGCCGGTCGGCTGGAAGGGAATCCCAGGCGGGATTTGGTTTTCCCGAGAAGCCATTGGCGATGTCATCACGATCAACGGGGACTTGTGAAAGTCGGGGAAGCTTGGCGTCAGGGCGGACAAGTCCGAGCTTCTTTTGCCGTTCGAAGCGCTCGCGACGAAGGATATCCCAGCCTTTCCGATAGGTTTCAATATGTCGGTTGATGGATTCCCGGGGTGCCTGGATAGGGAAGTGGGGTGAGGAGTGGGCGAGGTAGAGAAACCAAGGTTGGTCTTTTTTGGCGCGGGCTTGTTTCAGGAATTCGAGGGCGTAGTCGGTGAAAATGTCAGTGACATAGAAGTCGTCGAGGATAGGGAGTTCGGGTTTTACGGACTCAGGAAGGCGAACGTATTTGGAGGGATCCCATTGATCTTCAGAATGGGCGAGAAAATTTTTGTAGCCGTAGTAGTTTTGGAAACCGCGGCCGATGGGTCCAGGTTGGGCCATGTGCCACTTACCTACCATCCAGGTGGAATAGCCAACATCGAAGAGCATTTCGGCGAGGGTTGCGCAGGTGGGGAGAAGCGCGCCTTTGTAAGCGAGGCCTTTGCCCGGAGGCTGCCTCGAGTGGGTGAAGGACCCAATGCCGGCCTGGTGTGGGTGGATGCCAGTGATCAGCGAAGCTCGAGAAGGGCAACAGCGGGCACTGGTGTAAAATGAGGAGAACTTAGCCCCGTTGTTAGCAAGTCGGTCGAGGTTGGGCGTGGGGATTTCACCGCCGTAGCAGGAGAGATCAGAAAAGCCGAGGTCATCGGCTAGGATCAGGAGAACGTTGGGTCGCTTCGATGCTTGAAGCGGGAGAACGAATAGTAGAACAAGGAAACAAAGTCTCATGAGTGTCATTTTGTAATAAATGGCTGTTTTTCCCACGCTTGGCGATCATTTGAGCTGGAAATCGTAAGCGAGGATTTCCTGCTTTTGTTCAGATCCGGGAAGAAGGAGGGTTTTCTCAGTTTCGAGGGATTCGTTGGGGCGGCCCCAATGGCGATAGATCTGCACCCGGACGACCTGCGGGGCATTACTGCGGTAAGTTAGCTTATAGCTGCCGGGCATGGCCTGGCGCAGGACGTACTCGGCGACTCCAACTGATTCATAGGAACGTGACCCGATGATACTGGCCCGCGGCCAATTGGGGAAGTATGAGACCGTATCACTGGGCTCTTCAACACGGAGATTTAGCTCCTGGCCAGACGCTGATGAAATTACGATGCGGAGATCCACCGGAAGGGCGGGTTGTTTAGTTCGCTTGCGAAGCTCCACCATTGCTAGTTCCGCTAGATTTTTTGAATTCTGCTGATTTTGTTCGAAGCCTCCGATCACTTGATTGAGATGATTTTTTACAGCTTGGTCTTCATTGAGGCGTGCATTTACCCAAGCAAGATCAAGCGAGATTGTCTGATCGCGAGGAAAGTGAAGTGCGATGGCCTCAAGGATATTTCGGGATTCTTTCCATTCGGAATGTTTTGCAAGAAGATAGGCCCATTTTCGATAGGAGGCAGGCTTCGGGTTGGGGGTTTCTATGAGGTTTGAAAGCACGCGTTTGGCCAAGTCCGGCTTTTCCTTTTCAAGGAAAAGGTCTCCGAGGTTCAGATAAAATTCATCTGAATAGCGGTCTTTGAGTCGCAGGGTTTTGTAGATTTTTTCGGGCGATTTCCCGTTGGTGATTGAGTCTTTGATCAGATTTAAGGCCATTCCAGGGGCGGGAGGGGTTGTTGTGAAGGTGAGCTTTTCGCCCTTCTTTTTCGTAGGGGGCGGCCCGCCAAATGGATCGGTGCTGTCTTCATCATCGGCAAATGAATTGCGACTGGTATCTTCAACGATTGCAGGTTCATTCGCGTGATCCACTTGGTCTGGCGTGTCATCTGAGGCTGAAAATGGATCGACTGAATCATCCCAGGTCTGCTTTTCTTGCTCAACAACGATGAGGTCACCCGGTTTCAAGACTATGTCCCGGTAGGTTTTACTGAGGGTGTTATAGGTGGTTTTTTTGGCCCCTCGATAAACTGAGACTCTGGAGCCGGATCCGAAGCTGGAAATGCCTCCCGCTTTTTTTATAGCATTGAGAAGGCTGAGGTCTGGGCTCGAAACGATTTTACCCGGGTCCACTACCATGCCATTCACCGCTATCGCCATCTTCTTGTCCGGTGTAATGACTCCGGCAGTGATTACGTGAATTTGTTGAATGTTTTTTGAGCTTGCTCCGAGTTTTTTGAGCCAGGTCCGGTATTCATCGTCGGTGGCGAATGGCTTTTCGCGTCGAACCCTGAAGAGAGCGGTGATTTCTTTTTTCAGATCGTTGATCGTTTTTGAAACGGTGGGATTGAGTTCTTCCGGAGTGAAGGTTTTTTCGAGGGCGTTTTTCCAAACAGTCATGCGACGGATTGCAGGAACGAGAAGCCTTTCCTGCCAGGGGAAATGGGTGGCATGCCAGGTTTTTCGCGATTTCCAGATATCAAAAATTCGATCGGATAGCTTATGGCGATCATCCTTCCTCGCGATCTCAGCCTGATAGCGTTTCAGGAGGTCGGGCTCGGGTGGAGGAATACGGTAGCGGACGTAGTCTGAGAATCGCTCGAGAACAATGAGGGAGGTGAAGTTGCTAACGAGGTGATGTTTTTTGCAGTGGGCGGTGATTCGTTTCGAATCCGGGGTGAAGGCTGCTTCTAGTTCAATGAGCTTTTTTTGAGCCCATAGAGTTGAGATGAGTTTTGTGATGCGGGGATTATCTACGCTGCGGGCTCCGATATTCGATGGAATGGCTTCACCGGCGCCACGGAAGGAAAAGTTGCGAATAGGCTGATTCGATGACCCAAGTTCTAGTTCTTTTACCAGATTGATAGATTCCCCGCCGCTTAGCCATGCTTGCTGTTGCCAGTATGACGAAGCCTTACCAAGACTGTCGATGAGGGTGAATGGAGAAGTCCATTTTTGACTCAGGATGGAATAGTGGGAATGCCCGTCGCTGAAGACCAGGGTCGGCATGTTGCCGGAGGTGAGGACTGCGAGATCATTGGCGCCATCGTAAAAGATTTTTGAAAGGGCTTTCTTGAGTTTATCCCAGTTTCCATTTTTGATTTGAAATTCTCCTACCGGAGATGTTTTAAGACGGAGAAGGGTGAGTTGGACTTTTAGGTTTGGATGCTCGTGGAAGAGTTTGTCAAGGAGTTCAAATTCCTTGGCTTGGCTTCGTCGTCGTCCCGACTCCGAACAATCCCAAACAATTTGAATGGTTTCGGAACCTATCGGGATGAGGGGCTTTGGTTTCTTATCCGGAGCTTTACTAAAGTAGAAATACCTTCCCGTTTTGATGAGGTTGGGGCTTGCTGGTTTGGGGAGACGGACAATGAGCTCGGGAGGAAGTTGTTGCTTGTTGGCGTCTGCTTGATAAAGACCGGCGCTTTCGTTTGTGAATGCGAGTTCCCCCGGATTTTGGATCGTGAATTTCTTTCCTTCTAGGTGTTCGAAAATAATTTTGCAGGATGGGGTGCTGACTTTTGGGAGGGGGAGTTGGTAGTCAAAGTTGCCATCTTTTGGATTGATAGCTTCGCAGTATGATAGGCGAACGGCCTTTGACCCCTTTGCAGGGATGGGGAAGATTTTTGTGCGGTAGACATTTCCTTCCTCACGTTCGACAAATCCGGGATCGATCATCTGGCGTTTGATGGATTCGTAAGCGAAACGTGCCCGTTCTTTTTCGACCACCGAGCTTTCCCTCATCTTTCCGTTTACGTCCAGCGCATAGCCCGAAACCGTGGCTCCGGGTGGAAGCGGCATCGCAAACTCTCCTTCGATGGCGCGTTTGGAGGGATTTAGAAATGTGACGGTGATTGTCGTTTCGGCAAGATCTTCAAAAAAGACGGTTTTCGTTTCAAAGGAAGATATGGCGAGCGGAGCTCGTTCTCCCCGTGGTCCTTGGACTGTGAGTTCAGGCGCAGGGCGGGCAGATGCCAGGGCGTTTATTAGGAGTAGGAAAATCGCTCCAAGGAAATTGCAGGTGAATGGGAAATATGATCTCACAATAGTGGATGATTCAGTTGTTACTTGCCAATAGTCAGGACGTCGGCCTGGAGGAAGAGCATGATCTTCCGGGTGGAGTCAGTGATGCCCTTATCGTTTTTGGGAGAGAGGGCTGCGATCATTGCCGGTTGTCCGCTCATGAGGGTGGCGCCGGTTTTTACGGAGAGCGAATAGAAGCGGGGCATCTCGACAGG
>JBDNAG010000052.1:0-7154 GCA_039768565.1 Akkermansiaceae bacterium
AGTGGGTTCTCGCGGGAAACAAGCCACCTTGCAAGATCCAGGCGCGTCGCCCTCTCCCCCGACTTCACCAGGGCGGGCAGAACCGACGGAGTCCCAGGTTCCACTTTCTCACCCGGTTGATTATATTCGCCACGCTTCATCACATAACTTTGGCGCGGCTTGGGCAGGTCCCGGAACACAAAGGTCGACGGAACGGACTTCTCGTAGTTTGCCCGCTCACTCTCAATCCCGGTTAACTCGGAGCGTTTCCCTTCAATCTCCTTCCCCAAATCCCCACAAATACGGGCAAGGTAGTAATCCTGCAATTGTGCTAGCTCGGATGGTTTTCGTACTTTCTCAACTCCCTCCCTGAGCCATTGGCTCAAGGGCGCGGGAACTCCGTTATCCTGCTTGGCCTTCCGCCACGCCAAAAACGACGCCTTCGGATCAGTCGTGGGATCTTCGCGACCAAGAACTCCAAATCGATCAAAATAGCCCGTTCCTCCATGCACCGTAAAGGCAAACCCACTCACTTGCATGCCCGCCTTCAAACCCATCTTTGCTCCCGAAACCTCCAACCTCACCCACCTGCCCTTCTCGGGCAGAGACCCTGCTACAAATCGCTCACTCGTGCCCTTCCTGCCAAAATCAATAATATCAGCACCCCAAAACGCCCGATGGCTCCAGCCCGATGTGTGAAACTGAATCATCACTTCCTCCGGCGTATCGTTGGGGTCCAGGAAAACATTCAGAAAGAACCTGGCCTCAGGGGGCACTGTGAGTGGAACAGCCCCGGATTCATAATAATCTTGAGCCATCTCTTTTCCGCCCCGCTTCAGCGACTTCTTACCACTAGACACGGGCTGATCAACCAAGGTCAGCGGGTGCCCGGAACTTCCGACTTTTGCCCCCTTCGGAAAACCATCTTCAAACCAAATCGTCTCTGTCTCCTCAATCAGACCGGGTGATTCCTGTTCCGCCGGATCTTGATAGGAACTCCAGGCAGGTAGCTTCTTCATTCCCCCGACCACCGCATCGGCTCGCGCATCAAACTCGGCTATTTTGGAATCGTAGTCATCCGACTTCACCTTGATGACCGGGGCCGTCAGCAACTTATTACCATCCATAGCCGGGTCGGCATTGGAATTAAAAAAGGCGTAAAGAGAGTAGAAGTCCTTCTGTGAAATTGGGTCATATTTGTGATCATGACAAACCGCACACTGCGCTGTCAGCCCCAACCAAACCTGCGCTGTCGTGCTCGCGCGATCCACGGCGTATCTGAAAATAAATTCTTCCTTGATGCTCCCACCTTCACCCGTCGTTACATTGCAGCGATTAAAACCAGTCGCCACCATTTGATTCACCTTGGGGTTTGGCAACAAATCTCCCCCTAGTTGCTCGATCGTAAAATCATCATACGGGAGATTGTCATTGAAGGACTTAATTACCCAATCCCGATAAGCCCATATCTGGCGTTCGTTATCCAGGTGCATCCCGTGTGTATCCCCATAACGCGCGGCATCCAGCCAATGGCGGGCCATCTCCTCCCCGTAACGGGGAGAAGCCAGAAAGCGATCCACCATTCGACCATAAGCTCCGTCCACTTGATCTGCCAAAAATTGATCCACTTCACCAATCGACGGGGGTAAGCCCGTGAGAGTAAAACTCACTCTTCGAATCAATGTGGTCCGATCCGCCTCGGACGACATCTGCCAACCGGTCTCCTTCAAGTCCGACTCCACAAATCGATCAATTTCACTCCCCTCCCCCGCAGGGATAACAGGCATCACCGGAGCTTCAAACGCCCAGTGTTTTTGATAGGAGGCTCCTTCTTCAATCCATTGCCTGATCAGTTTTTTTTCCTCATCATTAAGCGTCTTATGTGAGTCCGGCGGAGGCATCACCTCCTCTTCATCGTCCGAAACAATTCTGAGCCACGACTCACTCTCATCCGGCCTTCCCGGGACTAGGGCGGACTTACCCTGGCGCTTCTTTCGAAACGCGCCTTCCGGAGTATCAAGTCGCAACTTGGCCTCGCGCGACTCCTCGTCCATTCCGTGACAAGCGAAGCACTTCTCCGACAGAATCGGGCGAATATCCCTATTGAAGCTCAACGCATCGGCACCCTCCGCGAACAGAGCCGAACCAAACATCAAAGCAGCGCCCAAATATTTCACACCGGAAGCTAACAAAAACATTTCTGCCCGAAAGCTCGAAAAATGTATCTCGCAGAAGGCATGATCGTCTCACAATTCGCACGTTCTTCCATTGGGTTGGAAAAATTCCCAATCCGCAAACAACCAAGTAATCAACGGGAACAGCCTGCCCGGGGACTAGCCCTCTCGAAAAAGAGCATACACCGGGGAATCCAACCAGCCCCGTTCCGGATGATGGAAAAACCGATACATCTCTCCTTCTGACTTAAATCCCACTTTTTCAAGAACCCGACGACAGGCCGTATTTTGCGAATCGCACATGGCAGAAATTTTCTCAACCCCAAGCACGCGCATCAACCAATCACAAACTGCCCCCACTGCCTCAGATCCATATCCCATACCCTGATGATCGTGATGAAACATCAAGCCGAGAACCGCGATGAGATATGGCTGGCTGAAAGTCACTGTGACATTGCCAACAACGACACCAGCATCATTGATCGTCAGCAAAACCAAGCGGTTGGACTTCAAAAAACCTTTCGGGTATCTCGACGCCTTTAAAAATTTGCGGGACTCGGAAGAGCCTACTGGATCGGACACCTCAAAGTCGTAGTTTCTTGAATCCGAGTGGATCTCATACCACGACCGCCAATCACTGGGTTGAGCCGGACGAATTTCCAGGCGCGGGGTTCGGAAGCTGAAAGAAGGCTTCTCCGCCAGTTTACCCGACTTATCCGGGACAATGAGAAAACTTCGGCACATCGGACAAGAGACCAACTTACCGCAATAAAACGACGGGATTTCCATATCCCTTCCGCAAAAACAAACGTATCGGTGTCCTTCCTCTTCCATCAAGGCTTCCCATCTAGTTCAAAATCCGGATCTCATTGGCCTGCAAAACCTTCTCGACCCCCTTAGCTGTATGCAGGACCAACTCACCTTGAGGAGAAACTCCGACAACGCGTCCCGTCTTAAGAATCCCTCCCGCATCCAAACGCACGTCATTACCGGTAAGGACACAACGCGCCGACCATGCTTCGAGAAGCTCCTTAAAATCAGGTCCAATCTGAGCCAGCCGCAACTCCAGTCGCCGAAGACAATTCACAAGAACCTCCTCTCTCGAAATTTGCGCCCCCAACTCGAGAGCCAGAGACGTCGCAGGGTGGGCCAGCCCTTCCGGGAAAACCTCCACGTTCACATTGAGGCCTACTCCCACCACGACAAACCCCGAGTCTGCTTCAACAAGGATTCCGCAAATTTTTTTACCTCCCACCCAGACATCATTCGGCCACTTCACTCCGGCCGACACGCCAAATGAATCAAGCGACTCTGCGATTGCCAACCCCGCCGCCAGCGCAAAACGCGACCATAACGCGGGGGGCTCCTGAGGCCTGACAATCAGCGTGAAAGCCAATCCCTCACCAGCAGGACAAGCCCAGGATTGGCCTCGACGCCCCCGACCAGAAGTTTGGCGCTCGGTCAAAATTACACTAAAATCGGAAGCTCCCTTCAGTGCAAGTTGTCGGGCCTCATCGTTTGTTGAGCCACATTCGGGCAAAAAAATCACCCGCTCAGCCCACTCGGGCGAAAGGTCTCCAAGGATCTTGCCATCCCACTCAACGTCACTCGCCATCTGACAATTTCAAGAACTCCAAAGAAAGATCGAGTGCCACCGCCGAGTGGGTCACAGCCCCAACTGAAATAAAGTTCACTCCTGTTTTGGCTATCTCGGCAACCGTTTCCAAATTCACTCCTCCGCTGGCCTCCAGCAGTGGACCTTTGCCGTCACGCATTTCAACCGCCGTTCGCAGTGAATCGTTGTCCATATTGTCGAGAAGAATGTAGTCAACTCCATCCAACTTCAAAAACGCTTCAACCTGATCAAGTCGATCGGCTTCCAATTCCACTTCAACACCAGGTTTATCAGCACGCAGCTGATTAATTGCTTTCTGCAAAGCCTCGCTTCCACCTTCAGCAACCAGATGATTATCCTTCACCATCGCCCGATCGTAGAGCCCCATTCGATGGTTCGTTCCTCCGCCGGCAAGCACCGCTCCTTTTTCCAGGGCCCGCCAGCCTGGCGTCGTTTTGCGGGTATCCAAAATCCTTACTCCTGTTCCATCGACCAGCTCGACGAATTGCCGCGTCATGGTTGCCACACCTGAGAGGCGTTGCAGAAAATTCAAAGCCACCCGCTCTGCCCTAAGAAGAGAACGAGCCTTGCCCCTCACCTCCATGACGTAAGCTCTGGGACTCACATAATTCCCGCTTTCGAGAAGAGTTTTGATCACCGTTTTTTCATCTACCCGCTTAAAAACCTCCTCGGCAATTTCCACGCCAGCAACCACTCCGTCGGCTTTCGCCGCGATCAATCCACGCGCTTCCCGGTGCTCCGGGACAAAGTAAGCCGAAGTCACATCTCCGGAGCCTATGTCTTCAGCCAGTGCGAGGTCGATTAGAGTAGAAGTTCGTTCATCCACTCCAGAACCATAGCGGGCCCGACCGCTCATGCCAGCGTTTTGGGCGCGTTTTGTGACTGGTATCCTGCCACATTCAGGCCACAGTTGTCCGCGTTCAGATGTCATCAACAACCTCCAAGATCTCCACCACTTTCGCAGTCGGCCTTGCCACGGTCCTCATCTCCTGCGAAGCCCTCGATGGACCTCGGGCTGTCGAATCGACAACGCTCGACCTCCCCGGCGCCTTTTCCAAAGCAGAATCCGGCCAAAACGCCAAAATTTCTACCGGCTGGCTCAAGGAATTTCGGGACCCCAGAATGACAACGATCGTCAAAGAAGCCCTCGCCCATAACCAGGGGTTAAAAGCGGCCGCACACCGGCTCAAGGCAGCCAAGGAAGGCACCATTATCGGCCGTGCGGCGAGACTGCCCTCCGTCAACGCTTCAACAAACTATCGAGCAACCGATAGCTTGCAGAGCTCTTCAAGCGAGAGCTACGGCATCTCACTCAACGCCGCCTGGGAACCCGACCTTTGGGGCAGGCTTCGGAATCTGGACTACGCGACTCAAGCGAACTATGCGGCTTCCGTCGCAGATTTCCGGAACGCTCGTCTTTCCCTTGCCGCAAATACCGCCCAAGCTTGGTGCAATCTCGTAACATCGGAACAGCAGCTCGCCTTGGCCAAAACCAACGTAGAATCCTTCAGCAAGGCTCTCATCGTTGTGGAACGACGCTACAAAGCCAACACTCTTCGATCTGTTGACGTCCAGTTTGCCCGAAACAACGTCGCCAATTCCAACCGCAGCCTAAGCGCCAGAAATCTCGACCGAGATAACGCCGCCAGAAACCTCGAAGTCCTTTTGGGGCGCTACCCGGCAGCCTCAATTGATTCTTCCGACCAACTCCCCTACCTCTCGGAAAGCATTCCCGTAGGGCTGCCATCCAGTCTTCTGGAACGTCGGCCCGATCTCGAAGCTGCTCGCGCTCGCCTCTTCGCCTCGGCTCAGAGTGCCGAAGCTGCCCGCAAAAACCTCCTCCCAAATATTCGCATCACCGGAAGTGCCTCAAACGGATCTAATACCTTTCGGCAGACCTTCGACCCAAATTTCCTGATCTATTCCATCGCAGCGTCACTCGCTCAAACCGTCTATCAGGGCGGCGCCCTCAGCGCGCGGGCCCGTGCAGCTCTTGATAGAAACCAGGCAGCAATCGAGGACTACAGCCGGCTTGCTCTTCTGGCCTTCCGCGAAGTCGAATCCGCAGTCGAAACAGACCGTTCGCTCAGCGAACAAGAGCGCTATTTGAAACAAGAAGTCAAACAATCCCAACTTGCGGTGAAACGGGCCATTTCCGACATCAGCCTGGGAATTGATGGCGCGTCTTTTCTGGAATACCTCGAAGCCCAGCGCCGCGCCGAATCCGCAGGCATTTCGTTGATTCGGCTTAAAAACCAACGCCTCCAAAATCGAATTGATCTCCATCTCGCACTAGGAGGCGACTACTCAACACAGTAGAACATTGATCGATCATCTTCCGCTCACCGCAAGCCTGAAGAAGACCCTTTCATTAAAAATCGGATCAAGCGGTTCCGCGCTACGATATAGTGCAGCGACAGTCTATCTTTACTATTCACCTCTGACAAAAATAGCAGTATTTCGATCGCCAAACCAACTCTTTAGGCCCGAGCCCACCTGAGGAATAACATCGACATCATCCGCTGTAACCTTTCGTTGAAAACGAGATCATAAAAAATCGTGGATGGTATTTAGAGAAGACAACTTGCTGGGCCTCGGAGGAAGCAAAGTTTTCATCGTCGATCCGGTTGACGGACTGACCAGATTACGCAATGCCGAACCATTCAACCTTGAAGTCGGGTTCCCGTTTTCCTTAGCAATAGTACTCGAAAAAGTCCCCGAACCGAACCCTACGATTTTACTCCTCTTCTCCCTTTCGATCCCGATTTGGTTCCGGGGAGCGAGAAAGCACTAACACATAAAAACTCAAAAACTCGCCTTGACGCCGCACCTCATAAACACAATTTGGTTGCGTTTATGAAAACAATCTCCGTCTTGGCTCTATCGGCGAGTCCCCTGCTTGCAGACATTAGTCTGGACCCCACATTTCATTTTAACGGTGTTGTTGGTGATACCTCAGCCGACTCATTCGGCGAGATTGGCGGCCACGCCCACGATCCAAACGACAACTTCGCGGTTCAAGGATTTGAGCCAGGCCTTAACCTTAGGATCGATGACTGGCTTGCCGGCTTCACCAACATCAACGTTTTTACGGATTCCAATAACGATGTCGATTGGGAACTTGAGGAAGCCTTCTTGAAGTTTAAGAATCTTCCGGGAGGCTTTGAATTCCGTGGCGGCCGTATGCTCGCCCGAATCGGTCTTCAGAATAATCAGCACCTCCATGCGTGGACGCTGGTTAATTCTAATCTCACAACCTCCCAGTTTCTCGGAGAAGAAGGCTTGATGAGCGAGGGAGTCGAGCTGACGTGGAGAAAAGACTTCGATCAGGGATTTTTTGCGATCTCGACCAACTTCAGTAACAC
>JBDNAG010000269.1:0-2557 GCA_039768565.1 Akkermansiaceae bacterium
ATTGATTCGTGATCTTGAAGAGCGGGGAATGTTGGATCGAACACTTGTGGTGCTCGCGAGCGAATTTAGCAGAGATATGATGATTGAGGGGGTGCCTGGATCAAATGCCCGCGATCAAACAACCCACAAGGTCGATGTGATTTCGGAATTGAAGCATTACGGACAGCACCGTCATTTTACTGGTGGGACCAGCGTGTTGATGTTTGGAGGCGGAGTGAAGAAGGGGTTTCAATATGGCAAGACGGCGAATGAGCGACCATTCGTGGCAATCAAAAATCCACTCGGAGTTGAGGATTTACACGCCACTATTTTTCAGGCGATGGGGATCTCTCCGAAAACGTCCTTTGATATCGAAGGGCGTCCGTTCTATGCGACTAGGGATGGGGTCGGTAAACCAGCGATGGAGATTTTTGCTTAAATGCGAAACATGAGTTTGACGTGAAATATTTTGTTCTTCTTATTTTTTTGAATTCCTTCTCCTTCGGGAAGGAGAGTGCTTTGTTGGAGTTCAATGGTCGGATTAAACCCTTCCTTGCCGAACATTGTGTTCGTTGTCATGGCGAGAAGAAGCAGAAGGCTGACTTTACTGTTGATGACATCAATGGCTTGGTCACGAGCGGGAATGATGTGGAGCGTTGGGAGAAGATTCTCGAGATGGTCAGTTTGGGAGACATGCCGCCGGAGGATGAAGAGCAGCCTTCGAAGGTTGAGAAGAGCAGGGTGCAAGGGTGGATCTCGGTGGAGTTGACGAAGATTGGCCGGGGGCATGATCTATCCAAGTTGGCGCTGCCTCATCAAGCGAACCGGGTCGATCACGACGATCTATTTAGCGGGAAGTTCAAAGGTCCGGCATTTTCTCCACCGAGAATGTGGCGCAAGAGTCCGCAGATTTATTCCCGTTTCGCCAGTGAAATGAGGGTGAAGCTTTCCCAGCCGCTTCTCGGTTTGGGAGGAAAGGGGATTCAGGATTACGCGAGCTTGGTGGCTGATGAATCGACAATCAAGACGATGATGCGGAATAGCAACCTGGTCGCCGAGCACATGGTGTCGCCGACGAGATCTCACTTAAATCGCTTTCTCAATGGCTTCTTCAAGGGAGGTGCGGAACCGCCAAGCGAAGAGGGAATTGAGCGGGCTTTGGTTGAATTGTTTAAACAGATTTATCAGCGCGAGCCGACTGCGGAGGACCGGACGAGATACATCGAAGGACTTTTTGAAAAAAATCGTAAACTGGGTGGGCTCTCTTTGGGGTTTCGTTCGCTCATCATGGGGATGCTCATGTCGCAGGAGTTTGTCTTCCGAATGGAAATTGGACTGGGTGAAAAACTTCCGGATGGCCGGCGGATGTTGAGCCCGCTTGAATTGGCCTATTCGGTATCTTACGCTTTGTACGATAAGCCGAATCTGGAACTTATTAAGGTGGCCGAGGAAGGGCGATTGGAAACACGGAAGGATGTTGAGCGTGAAGTAAGAAAGATCTTAGAGATGCCTGACAAGGAGAAGCGCTATTGGAATTATCCAATGTATCATCGATGGGGAGAGGATTATTACCATTTTCGGCCACGCGAGCTTCGCTTCTTTCAAGAGTTTTTTGGCTACCCGGCGGTGGCTGATGTTTTCAAAGATAAAGAGCGGGCTGGGTTTCATCATGCCAATCGCTTGAGGAAGGATGCCGACATGTTCGTGCTGGGGATTCTCGAAAAGGATGAAGATGTGTTGGTGGAGTTGCTGACCTCAAATCGTTACCCGATGGATTATCTTAAGGATGATAGTTCAATCAAGAAGCTGCAAGGTGATCCCGACGAAAGACACAACAAGCACTTGCGCGACCAATATGGCGAGGTGGAGTGGGCTACGATTTTGAAGTCCGGGAAGTGGCCGGGTTTGCGAAGCAGCCACGTCGAGGCTTACAATTTGGACCGGGAGGCGGCTCGTGCCGTTCGGCGCGGGGCACGCGAGCCAATCGTCTTTGGCAAAGAGCAACGCGCGGGAATGCTGACTCATCCGGCGTGGTTGGTCGCGCATAGTGCCAATACTGAGAATGACCCGATTCGCCGGGGGAAGTGGATTCGGGAACATCTTCTTGCCGACCTGGTCCCGGAAGTTCCCATCGGAGTTGATGCCAAGGTTTCGGAAGATCCTCATCGTACGCTGAGACAAAAGATGGATAAGGTGAGGCCAGAAGAATGTTGGCGTTGCCACCGGCAGATGAATCCTCTGGGTGAGGTGTTCGAGGCCTATGATGATTTCGGGAGGTTCCGGCAAATTATTGTGCTAGGTGATGCCGAGGAGTTTTTTAAAGCGCGACGTAAATTTGAAAATAATACGCAAAAGACCAATGAGGATTTAAAGCGATGGTTGAAAATGGATCGGGCGGGGAGAGAGGAAAAGGTCAAAGAGGCGGAGGCAAAGCTATCAGCGCTCCAGAGGCCTGATGAAGGCGTGAAGAACTACCCGGCCGCCTTGAGCCGTTATGAGAAGGACTTGAAGCGTTGGGAAGGGGAACGAAAGAAATGGAAGGAGATGACGGATGAGCAATGGCAGAAAGAGGTCGATC
>JBDNAG010000270.1:0-9426 GCA_039768565.1 Akkermansiaceae bacterium
GGCTTTCTTGGCTACCTTTTTCTTGGCAACCTTCTTTTTAGTGGCTTTTTTGGCTACCTTTTTCTTGGCGGCCTTTTTAGCTACTTTCTTTTTAGCTACCTTCTTAACCGCCTTTTTGGCGACTTTCTTCTTAGCCGCTTTTTTGGCGACTTTCTTCTTGGCTACCTTTTTCTTGGCAGCCACGGGCTTTTTGGCGGCCTTTTTAGTGGCCTTCTTTTTTGTGGTCTTCTTTTTAGCAGCCATGGCTTTGTGCTTTTTAATTACGCGGGTTACCGCGGTTTTCTCTTCGGGCGTCATGACGCCAACTGAGATTAGGGAGAGGATTGCCTGTCCTAGGCTTCCTCCGAAACTGTTTTGAACGAGGTCCTGCAAGCGGGGCTTCAGGATGATTTCTCGGTCCACTTTGGCCTCGTAGACGTGCGCGCGACCCTGGGTGTTGCGAGTCGCGAGACTTTTTTTCTCAAGGTTTCGCATGACGGCGAGAGTCGTGGTGTATGTGCGATCACCTCCATCTGCATTCATCACTTCATGTACGAAGCCTACCGTATTTGGGCCCTCATTCCAAAGAATGGCGAGGGCGTGGAGCTCCTGTGGAGATGGTTCGTCGTATTGAGGCACTTTTGTTTTGTGAAGTGGTTTAAAGAAGAAAGCCGAATCCCCAACAAGAATTCAAGTTTAATCTTGCATAGTTATCATCAAAGATTTCCGGCCCTATTTTCCGTTTTCGGCTGGCGGGCTAGCATTTGAATCCATTTTTGGAAGTACGGTATCTATCGTAGGTGGTGTGATTTCCGGGTCAATCCCTGTCAGTTCCTTCCAAAGACGGCCATCAGCCGGGTCGCCATTAAAGAGGATCTTTCCTTCGCGTGATACCAGAATGACGGTGGGAAAGGTGGAAACGCGCATCAAGGAACCCAGGGATGATTTTTCAGTATCGACGAGCCAGCACCCCGGATTCTTTGCCCCATCGCCCGAAAGAAAGTCGTTGGCGTCCTTTTTTGCTTCATCGGTGCTGCTCAAAAGAAGAGAGATTACCGGGATGTTTTTGCTGATAAGGGTGTTGGAAACAATCGAAATTTCCTCCATTGCCGACATGGATTGTTGCACCCAGGGGCTCCAAAAGTGAATGAGGAAAGCCGAGGATTCTCCGAGGATGCTTTGCAGGTTCGTTTTTTGGCCTTCGGTTTTTTGGTCTTCAAATTCGAGGTTTAGATCGAGAGTGATTTTTTTCATGGCCTCTTCAATCCGGAGGTCATTGATCAATGGAGCGAACTGTGTGGCGTGGGAAGGGCTAAGCCAAAATGCTTCGGTGATGTGTTTTTTAAAAAGCGCTGTGTCGTGTTTCTGGAGTGCGGCAAGGGCCTTGGTGTATTCTACAATGCTCTTGAAATCTTCTTCGACGGCAAAGAGCATAGTGTTGTCCGGAGAAAAATCGGGGAGCAGTGTTTCAAGTTCCGGTGAAAGTGCGGCAAGGGCAGGGCGGTCGTCGGTATTGACCAAAAAGACGAAGCGGGCCTCAAGAAACATCTGCCTGGGAAGACCCGCTTTTTTTCCCTTCTCGATGGCCTGGTTCAGCGAGTTTAAATCGGGGGCATTCATGAGAGCTTCGAGGAGCTTTTCTTTTTCGTTCGGTATTTCCTGTGAGATGGCGGGAAGAAGGAGCGAAAAGAGACTGATCAGGATAAGTTTCATGAGTACAAAAAAGGGTGGGCCGGAGAATAGTCCGACCCACCCAGGAATGAAAGGTTCGTAATCTTTCAGGCTATCGACCTGGAATGATGAGTGTTCGACCGTCAATGATAGTATCGTCGGTCATGCCGTTGGCTTCCTTGATGGCACTGACAGAAGTTCCATACTTACGGGAAATTCCCCAAAGCGAGTCCCCTTTTTGAATGGTGTAAACATTTCCATTTAAACCCGGAGCGGGAGCCAGAGTTGCGGGGACTGAAGGAGTGACGGCAACGGGAGGGGGAGTATCGTATGGGTTGGCTAAGGGTGCCGCAGGAGGGTTGATTGGTCCTATGGGCTGGTAGGGTGGGTTGACAGGGGCGTAACCACCGGGCGCAGGAACACCATATTGATTTCCAGTATTGGCAGCTGGTGCAACAGGAGTGGTATCGTTACCTAGGTTTTGGTTGCAGGAGACGAGAAGGTAGACGGGGGCGAGCAATAATAGTGTTGCTTTCATAGCATTAGCATACCTGAGAGATCTGGAAATGCGAAATAAATTTTTTCGGCGAAGTAAGGTGGGGCTTGTCGGACCGGAGGAGGGCGGTTAGGGCTGGAAACAGTTATGGAACTTTGGAAGGCGATCATCGTTGGTATTGTACAGGGACTGGCCGAGTTTCTTCCGGTTTCTTCGTCGGGGCATATTGTGCTGAGCCAATATCTTTTGGGGATTCGTGAGGTTGGAGGAGCTCATCAGGAGGATCTCTCGTTTGAGATTGTTTTGCATATTGGCACTTTGGTCAGTGTCTTTATTTTCTTCCGCAAGAGTCTGTTTTTGCTGACCCGTTCTCTTTACACCAAGGAGATGGTCGAGGAGCGCAAGATGATCTTATGGTTGGGAATTGCGACTCTTCCAGCTGTGGTGGCTGCCTTGCTCTTTAAGAAGTATTTTGACGCGGCTCCCGGAAAGCCTGTTCTGGTTTCGGGGCTTTTGATTGTTACGGGGCTGGTTTTGTTTGTGCCCCGGATATTAAAGGGGAAGGCCTCCAAAATTGGGCTTAGTAGCTCGCTGGTGATGGGAATCGGGCAGGCCCTCGCGATTCTTCCTGGCATTTCCCGATCAGGTTCGACGATCGCAGCGGGTTTGGTCAGCGGTGTAAAAGCGGAGAAGGCTGCAGAGTTTTCTTTTTTGATGTCGATTCCAGCCATCGCGGGTGGGTTTGTCCTGACTCTCAAGGACCAGATGGATGAAACAGGATCGCTCGTTGAAGCTCTTAAGTCCTGTTTTAACGGGCCCTATGTCGCTGGAGCAATAGCGGCCGGTATTGTAGGGCTTTTTGCGATTCACGTGGTGATGGGTGCAGTAAAGCGGGGAAAGTTGGAATACTTCTCCTATTATTGCTTCGCGGCGGGAATCACGGGAATGATCTATTTCAGCCAGAGCTGATCACTCCTTAAAGTAGCCTCGTTGCTTTTCAGACACCGGAAGGCCGAGTTTTTCCATGACAAAAATCATGTCTTCCCAGACTTTCCGCTTTTCGCCGAGGCCGTCTTCCTGTCTTAGTAAATAGGAAGGATGGTAGGTGACACGAAGGGGGATGCCTTGAAATTGATGCCAGGATTCGCGCAATTGGCCGACCGGCTTGTCCGAACCCAGCAAGCCTTGGGCGGCGCTGCCTCCGAGTGCGACGATGACGCGGGGCTTAACGACGTCGATTTCGGCTTTTAAAAATGGCAATGATGTTGCCATCTCCTCGCGGGAGGGCTTTCGGTTGTTGGTTGTTTGATTCCGCGTAGCGGGCCGGAATTTACAAACATTAGAAATATAGACCCTTTCGCGGGAAAGCCCCATCGCCTTAAGGATCTGATTGAGTTTTTCTCCGGCGGGGCCGACGAAAGGTTCGCGTTTCTGTTCCTCCTGAAACCCGGGGGCTTCGCCAACGAGCATGAAATCGGCTTGGGGATTGCCGGTAGAAAAAACCATGGTGTCGCGAAGGCTCCCGAGGGTGCGGGCGGGTGGCCAGTTCCCGGCAATTGCTGCGAGAGAGGCGATTTTTTCAGCGGCAGAGTTGCCTTGCGCAACGATCGAGTTCGGTTGCGGAGTCTGTTGGGGGGCGGTTGATCCGGCTTTTGTGGGGCGGCGGGCGCTTCCTCGGGTGTAAAGTTCACGCAGAACCGAGCGCGCGTGGTCATCGATTTCCACATGGGTGACTCCCTGGTTTTCGAGCTGTTTCAGGTAGTCGAGGAGAGTTGCGGTGGCCACGGGCCGAGAAAATCACACATGAAAGGGGATTTCCAGTTCATCCGTTGAAATAATAAGGATGAAAAACCTCGGGGAATTTTCGGAAACGGCTTGACCCATTCTGAAAAACGCCTATCTCACCCCTCCACCAGTTTTTAGACCTATGGCAAGAGTATGCAGCATCCGCGGTTCCAAAGTTCGTGTTGGACGTAAAATCCACCGTTCTGGTTTGGCCAAGAAAAAAGGCGGCATTGGCCGTCACGTTACCAAGACGGTGAAGCGTAAAGTTTCTCCGAACCTTCACACTAAGCGGGTCTGGGTTCCCGAGCTCGGCAAGCACGTTCGCGTGAAGGCCAGCGCCAAGGCGTTCAAGACCATCAACAAAAATGGTGCTTATGTGACCTTGAAGAAGGCCGGTCTAATCTAGACTCCTCCTTCTTTACAATTTTTACTATGAAGCGGGTCGATTTCGGCCCGCTTTTTTGTGCTTGTGTATTGGTGGCCGAGGAGAGTGGTTAGGCGTTGAAAAAGTTCTCGAGCAGTTGAAGTCCTGCGTGCTGGCTTTTTTCGGGGTGAAACTGCGTGGCGAAAAGGTTTCCCTGTTCAATCGCTGCGCAGAAGGTTTCATTACCGTATTCGCAGGTTGCCGAGACAATTTCGGGGTCCACTCCAGATGGATAGTAGGAGTGGACAAAGTAGAAGTAGGGGGCGGCGTCAAATCCGGCCCAATATGGAGAGTCCTTTTTGGTGTGAAGTGTCGCGTTCCAACCCATGTGGGGGACCTTGATGTTTTCGCTGGTGAATCGCTTTACTGTCCCGGCGGCCACACCTAATCCCGAAACCCCTGGTGCCTCTTCGCTGGCTTCGAAAAGAAGCTGGAATCCTACACAAATCCCAAAGTAGGGCTTTCCAGCCGAGATCCAATCCTGAAGTGGTTTGGCTAGCTCCAAGCGGTTAAGGCTGCTCATGCAGTCACCGAAGGCTCCCTGTCCGGGGAAGATGAGGTGGGTGAATTGCTCAAAATCCTCGGGTTTGGTAACGAGTGTGGGATGGTGACCCAGGGCTTTGCAGGCATTGATTACGCTGCGAAGGTTTCCGCGACCGTAGTCGATCATTCCGAGTTTCATTCTACGTAGTAGGTTTTGTTTGATCTTTAATCTTCTCACCCTCGATTACTTCTATAGGGCGGAGGTGGGCTGCAGCGCTAATAAACTGGCTACCCGTAGTAAGGCCGCTAAAGACCATAACGCTTGTGAGAAAAAGCTGAGTGTGATGAAGAGATTGAGGATCTCGATAGGCTAACAGCAGACTGACAACGCTGAAAAAGGCTGCGATGAGCAACAGGAAGGCAGCTTTCTTTCTGGGTTTAATGTCCTCTCGTAGCAATTGGAGGTTCATGGGAAAGATCTAGAGAACATCCTTGGTGGAGGGGATTCCTTCACGGCGTGGATCGTTTTCCGAAGCGATACGGAGTGCGACGGCCATGGACTTGAAAATCGACTCGGCGATGTGATGTCCGTCGCGACCATAAAGGACCTCGATGTGGAGATTGCAGCGCAGATTAGAAGCCAGTGCGCGACAGAATTCCTCCACGAGGGTGAAGGGAAAGTTCTGGGCATCCGGCGTAAGCTCCGGAGACCGGAGTTCGAGTTGAGGGCGGTTGCTCAGATCGATTACGCTGCGGCACAGGGTCTCGTCCATGGGTACGTAGGCATGTCCGTAGCGACGAATGCCTTCTTTGTCTCGAAGGGCTTCCTTGAGGCACTCTCCGAGGACGATTCCGGTGTCCTCTACGGTGTGGTGAAAGTCGACTTCGACATCACCATCAACTTCGACATTCAAATCGATGAGCGAGTGGCGTGAGAAGAGTGTGAGCATGTGATCAAAGAAGGGTACCCCGGTGGCAATATTGGATTTGCCGGAGCCATCGAGGTCGAGGCTGAGCTTGATCTTGGTCTCAGCGGTATTGCGTGACTGTGATGCGGTGCGTGTGCTCATAGATATAGTAGATGAAAACCTTCAGGTCGGAGAGACAGTCACTCGCCGGAGATGATTGAGTCAAGAAGTTCGGTAAGTTCCTCAAAAGAGGAGGCCTGTCCGAGCGAGTCAC
The DNA here is from genome assembly GCA_039768565.1 of Akkermansiaceae bacterium. Classification (GTDB taxonomy): domain Bacteria; phylum Verrucomicrobiota; class Verrucomicrobiia; order Verrucomicrobiales; family Akkermansiaceae; genus SW10. The sequence continues at coordinate 6,021 of JBDNAG010000270.1, forward strand.
CTGAGCGAGTCAGGACAACCGAAGCGGAGCCCTTTGCTGCCGGGAGCTCACCTAGGGGAGCTAGAAGCGAGCTTCCGTTTTGCGGGCGGGTAGTGAGGAATGAATGATACTTCGGTGCGTTAAGAGTGGCGATGAATTGTTTGCCGAGTTCACTGGTTTTGTCTCCCTGAAGAACTGCGACCAAGCCGGCTTCACCAAGGGCACAGGATGAGATGTAATCAGTATGATTGACGACCGTGGTATCCCCTTTGGGTGCGATGATTTTGAGATGGGATTCCAGGAGCGCGCCATAATCTTCTTTCCCGGTCAGGGCGTAGAGCCGCCCGAGCACTTGATCCGCTGTTCCTAGAGTGGAATCACCATAAATCATTTGGGTGCTGTATTGCTTAAGAGGAATAATGCGCTCCTTCGGTGCTAATTCGGTGAGAATGTTGTCTTCAGATCCGAAAATCTTGAGGGCGTGGTCTGCAAGTTCAGTTGCGATTTTGATCCACCGTGGGTCGAGCGTCGCTTGGTAAAGTTCGATCAGAGAACGGCAGACTGCTAGGTGATCATGACTGCAAGCGGGGATCTTTATTTCATTTGCAGTGATGCGGGTGAGTCCTTTTTCCTCGGTCCAGTAGTTCGACAATATTCTTTCAGCAGTGGCTCCGGCTGTTTGGAAGTGGGCTGGTGACCGGGTGTGATTGGCACGCAGGGTTTGTGCTCGTAAAACTAAGGCTAAATCTCTGACTGTTATGGTGCTCTCTTTCGTAGTTTCAATCTGTTTCTTACGATAGTCGAGCAGTTTGGACTTAATGCTTCCCACCACTTTCGATGCCGCCTCCAACGGGAGTTGGTGTTTTTCGGCAACTACCTCAATGGATATTTTGTTTCTTAGGGAGTTCAGTCTATAGAAATTTCCAAGTGGGTCGGTTTCGAGTGGAATGTTTCCGGTCGATTCGAGCGAAAATGCTGTGATTGCAATTTTGAGTTCTTCCTCGGTGAGGGCCTTTTTTAAGCTCTTAAAGTCCCATAAAAATGAACCGGCCAGATCAGCATCGCCTCTGGGGGTTATTGACGAAATTTCTTTTGCCAGCCATTCGGATTCCAAGATTTCGAGTAATTCCAATCCTTGAATGGTGAACTGTTCCTCATCGAGAAGATTGCCGGTCTTCAGCAACATCGCCGCGACTTGGGCTTGAGTGTTAAGGTTCTTGGTAAAAGACGGGAGAGTCCAGTCACTGGTACGCCGCGCATAGAAGTAGGAGCCATCAAGTTGATCCTTGAGAGCACCGGAGGAGAGTTCTTCGGTGAGTTCTCTGGCTGCCGCCTTGCATTGGCCGCGAACGTCATCTGTCAGATTTGACGATTGTGATCCAATGGCAAGGAGTTCGATGCTGTTGGTCGGAATCAGGCCTCCGATAAAATCGAGATCCTTGTCTCCGAAGCTATAAAGAGAACCAAGTTGGCGGGTTTTCCGGCGAAAAAATTCGTCGCGTGTGATCGGTTCCTCGAGTTCCTCGAGTTTTGGTTCGAAGCGCAGTTGCCGGGTTTCGTTGTCGCTACGGCTGTTTTCAACCGCGTATCGGGAGGATTTTTTCCAAATGTCTTCGACCATGGCGACGGCGTTCAAAACAATGTTTTCCAATTCACGACCGGTGGCTTTGCCCGCCGGGATCCAAGTGATGGGCGAGCCTTCATGGCTCAACCAAATCATCATGGGGAACGAAGTCCCCCTCCCGATTTCGTTGGACAGGTGATATCCCAGAATCCCGATTTCGGGATTAACGTGTGAATCGATTACGGTGCAGACCGAGAGCCGGGATAGCATATCCCGGAGTTCCTGATTCTCGTTTAGTTCATTGGCGACGGAACGGGAGGAATCTCCCATTGGAGAGCAAAGGAGGGCGAAAATCGGTCGCTGTGCTTCCTTGGCCTTCCCGAGAATTTTGTCATCCCATTTTTGCCAGCTGATCTTGTGGTCAGATAACGATTTGAGAAAATCAGTCTCGCCTGTGGTCATTTCATTTTCGAAGCCGTCCGCGATGCTTGAAATTTCAGTGCCGGCGAAATAGTCTTTGGGATTCTCCTTGGTTTCCATGGTTTCCTCATCCGAACAGGACGCCAGCTGAATACAGAATAGAAGTGGCAGGATGGGAAGGTAAGAGCGCATGATGGATCGGTCTTAGGAGGAATGACTCCCTTGAAAGTAAGAAATAGAGAGAAAATGACCAGACAAAGGAGTTTCTAAATGATTGCATTGCCTGAGGCCAATCAGGAATAGGTTTCCCGAATTTCATTTTAGATTTGTTTCAGTGACCACACTAGCCATCACCAGCCAAAAGGGGGGAGTCGGAAAGACGACTCTCGCCATCAATTTAGCCTATGCCTTCGCTCGCAGCGGGAGGAAAACCCTACTCGTTGATTCAGATCCGCAAGGGTCGGTGGGGCTTTCCCTGACCCGGCAATCGCGTCATCTCTCAGGGTTCTACGATTTTCTCGAAAACCCAGTCATGAATGTAGAAGAGCTCATTGTGCCGACCCGCCTTCCGACCTTCAGCCTCGTTGCGGCGGGTCAAAGCAGTGCTTACGAGTTTGGGAGCGGTCCGGTCTCGGGGAACGTTCACCGTATCAAGGGCTTTGTTTCACAAATTCGGGCGATGAAATACGATATTTGTATATTTGATACGGCTGCGGGATTGTTTGGCGTCACTGCCGATGTTCTTGGTGTTTCGAACGGAGTGATTGTGCCCCAGCAATCCGAGCCGCTTGGTGTTCGGTCGGTGCCTAAAATGCTGGAAGCTTTGACTCGTATGCGCGCCGTGAATCCAAGCCTTCAAGTGCTCGGAGTGGTTTTGACCATGGTGAAAAAGGGGCTGCCGGAAAGCCTCGAGTCAGCTCAGGCGCTTCGGGATCTCCTTCCCGAAGAAATGGTGATGAAGACTGAAATACCGAGGAATGATCTTTATGTTCAGGCTAGTGCGAGGGGGCTTCCTGTTGGGGTGATGGAAGAGGGAGCAGAAACCTTATCGATTTTTGAAAAGCTCCGTCTTGAGCTGGAGCAGCGTGTCAGTCCTCCAATTTCGACCTAAAATTATGAGCGAGAACGAAGTCGTCAGTCAATGGCTCGACCCGGCCGAAGTCAGGGCGCTTGCCGAGGGATTACTTGCGAAGACGCCGGTATCGCAAATTCCATCTCACGAATCGGTATTTGGTGAGAGTTTCGAGGGATTTGATGGTGAGTCCGCGCCTACTGAATCGGCCCTAGTTGCCTCACCTGCTCCTATCGCTTCGCCTACTCCGCCGGTGAGAGCTATTCCACCCGAACCAAAGCCGGCTAAGATTATAGCGGAGCCTGTGACACTGGTTCCTCAACCAGCGCCCGAGGCAGCCCCGTCGGTCGTCAAAAAGGTCAAGCCTCCGA
>JBDNAG010000271.1:0-15847 GCA_039768565.1 Akkermansiaceae bacterium
AGGCTCATAACCTGAAGGTCGTAGGTTCAAATCCTACTCCCGTAACCAATGAAAGCCCCTCACTCATATGGAGTTAGGGGCTTTCGCCTTTTTTGGGAAATCGTAGGGTGAACACTTACTGTGAACACAATTTTACCGGTGTGATTCCCGAACCCTTTTGGTGAATCATCTTCGGCGGATCTCTGAAAAAGGAGTTGTTAAAAGGCGAGACACGCCACGTTGCGAAGGCGCTCTGTTAAGTTGAGAGGCCTGAAGTGCGTTTTCAGGCTGGTGAAATCGATGACCCTAGATTGGAAGAATGAAAGGATGCGGGTCATTAAGATATTCGACTGCTGGGGAGATATTCGAAAAGATCAAGAATGGAGGCAGCGCCAATTCATTCCAGCGAATGAAGCCTTCAGTGGAGGGGGGAGCGGGCACTTCCTTTTAAGCAGGGGAGTCTTCACTCTTGCCAGCGACTGGTGGGCGCGGCATTTTGTCGGTGCTCCGGTCGGTTTAGCAGATCCGCCGGTTGATTTGATTAAACACATACGATGAGCGAGCAAGAAAGAGTCCGCATTTACGATACCACGCTTCGCGATGGCACTCAGGGGGAGGGGTTTTCGCTGTCCGGCTTGGACAAGATTCGAATTGCCAAGCGACTTGATGAATTCGGAGTGGACTATATTGAGGGCGGCTGGCCCGGTTCAAATCCCAAGGATATTGAGTTTTTCAAGGCTGCTGCCCAGGAGACCTGGAATCACGCCAAGATTGCGGCATTCGGATCGACCCGCCGCGCTGATTTGGCGGTCGAGGATGATCCCCAGGTGCAACTTTTGATTGATGCCGATACTCCAGTGATCACCATTTTTGGGAAAAGTTGGGAATTGCAGGTGACCGAGGTCCTTCGCACGACTGCTCAGGAAAATCAGGCCATGATTCGTGATACTTGTCGCTATCTCAAGGAGGCGGGGCGCGAGGTCGTTTACGATGCCGAGCATTTTTTTGATGGTTACAAGGACGGCGCTGATCATGCCATGGCGACCTTACGGGCTGCGGTCGAGGGCGGTGCAGATTGGCTTGTGCTTTGTGATACCAACGGCGGATGTCTTCCGTCGGAGATTGCCGAGATGAGCCGCGCGGTGCGCGAAGCCTTCCCGGAAGTTCCGCTTGGAATCCACACTCACAACGACTGTGAGCTTGGGGTGGCCAATGCCATTGCTTCGGTCGATGCCGGAGCGACCCAGGTTCAGGGCACGATCAACGGATATGGGGAGCGGACCGGGAATTGTAATCTCACCTCAGTGATCCCAATTCTTGAGCTCAAGATGGGGCGAAAGGCGGTGGCGGATGTATCCGGTATGCGGGATCTCTCGTTCTTTGTGGATGATGTCTCAAATAATCCTCATTTTGCGCGTGCTGCCTTCGTCGGACGGACTGCGTTTGCTCATAAAGGAGGAATGCACGTCAATGCGGTTCAGAAATTGGCGCGGACGTATGAGCACATTGAGCCGGGCCAGGTAGGGAATGAGCAGCAGATTTTGGTGAGCGAGCTCTCCGGGCAGTCGAATATTTTGATGAAGGCCGAACAGCTTGGAATCCACCTTGAAAAAGGGAGCTATGAAGCAAAGGCGATTTTGACCGAGGTGAAGGCCCTTGAACAGGCTGGTTATTCCTTCGAGGCAGCGGGTGGTTCGCTTGAGCTCTTGGTCCGCCGGATGTTGGGTGAATCTCCCCGAAAATGGAATCTGCACGAATATCAGTGTTCATTCCGTCAGTATAAGGATGGGCATGCCCCGGTTTGTGAGGCGACCGTGAGCCTAGATGTGGGTGAGGAAAACAGTCATACAGTTTCCGCGGGGCATGGTGTCGTGAATGCTCTTGATGGTGCGCTTCGAAAGGCTTTGACCCCATTTTTCTCGCATTTGGAGAAGGTTCAACTTGTTGATTACAAGGTCCGTATCATCGATGGGGAGGAGGCGACGGCAGCCAAGACCCGCGTTCTGATCGTCCATACTGATGGTGAGACCACCTGGGGGACCGTGGGGGTGTCCGACAGTATTATCGAAGCCAGCTGGATTGCCCTGACAGATGGGTTGGACCTTTTCTTACAGAAGTCTTCTTCATGAAAACGGGTTTTCGGCTTGTGCCCCCGAGTGAAAATCGACAGTCTCAAAAAAGGTTCATAAAAAACACCTACGAACCATTCGTTCCGAAAGGAGCACACAAGGTCGCCTCGGTGACCCGGTCAGGCTCAATAGAGTCTGACTAAATTTTAGCACAGTCCGGGTTAAGAACGAGAAATCGTCCGGACGGTGGGATTTACGAAAATGCGGAGACTCCGAATATGGGGTCTCCGTTTTTTGTGGCCTGGAATGAGGCCTAATTATCCCAATCCTTTGCTTGTCTTGTGGGACAGATTGAGCAGACTCCCTCTCTTCCTCGCACACAGGAATGAAAATGAAAAACCAACATTAATATATGAGTGACAGTGATCAGGTAAACAGGAAACGGCTTTTATGGGCCGGATTCGTCGCCATTCTGGCGGCCGGTGTCGGATTCGGAATCCGTGGAGGAATTTTTGCCAATTGGGCGTCCGACTTCGGATTTTCAGGAGCGGAACTTGGCGCCATTGGAGGAGCTGGATTTACCGGCTTCTGTTTTGGCATTATGATTGGCGGCGTGGTCGTCGACCGCATTGGCTATGGTAAACTCGTTTTTGTGGCCTTTATCTGCCATATCCTTTCGGCGTTTGTTGCCTTTGCTGCTACTGAAGGGCAGGACAAGGAGACTGCTTATCAACTCCTCTGGTGGGGGATGTTTATTTTCGCCTTCGCCAACGGAACCCTTGAAGCTGTTGCCAATCCCTTAGTATCAACTCTCTTCCCTGAAAGCCGCACTCATTACCTGAATATCCTGCACGCCTCCTGGCCACTTGGTATGATTCTTGGAGGGATGGTTGGCTGGTTCCTCGGAACCGGCGATGCCGCGCTTGGCTGGAAGACCCAATTGGCCTTCTATTTGATCCCAACCGTAATTTATGGCGTCATGTTTATGGGCCAGAAATTTCCGAAATCAGAAGCTTCCGAAAAGGGGCTTAGCATGGGAGACATGCTGAAGGATGTCGGTTTGCTTGGTGGTGCTGTCGTTTCCTTTATGCTCTATCTTTTCTTCAAAGGATTTTTGAGCCCGTTCTTTGCAGATGGCTCAAACCTTCCTTTGGTGCTTGCCTTGGTCGTTGGCCTCGGAACTTTGTTCTGGATCGGTAAAGTGACTTCCTTCGCGCTCGGCCACTGGCTGATTTTTGTTCTCTTCATTACCCACGGTCTGGTCGGAGCGGTTGAATTGGGAACAGATGGATGGATGCAAAACATTACGGGAGCAATTCTCAGCGAGAAAGAGGGTAAAATTCTCTTCGTGATTACCTCTCTCGGGATGTTTTTGCTTCGTTTCTGTGCCCACTTCATCGAGAAAAAGTTGGGCCTCAACCCGATTAGCCTCCTTTTTGCGAGTGCTGTGATTGCCTGCATGGGCTTGAATGCGGTTGCTGCAATCCAGTCCTTCGGGCCTGCGATTGGCGCAGTTCTTCTCTACTCAATCGGTAAAACCTTTTTCTGGCCGACAATGCTGGCCGTGGTGGGAGACCGTTTCCCTGCCACTGGTGCGGTTGCGATGAGTTTGATGGGGGGCATCGGCATGATGTCTGCCGGTTTGATCGGTTCGGCTGGTCTTGGATACTTCAAGGATCGCTATGCTGCCGAGGAGCTTGAGTCAGCTGATAAGGAGCTCTATGCCGAATGGAAGAGTGAAGATAAACCCAGTGAGTTTCTTTCCTTTGAAGGGGTTCAGGCGATTGACGCCAAACGTCTCGAGGACGCCAAGAAGCTCAAAGCCGACGAGCGTTCCGAGGCTGAGCAGGTTGTCATCGACGCTGATATTCGCGGAAACCGTAGCACGTTGAAAACGGACTCGTTGATTCCGGCTGGGATGGCGGTCATCTACCTCCTTTTAATCTTCTACTTCCGCGCAACAGGTGGATACAAAGCGGTTCGGATCGGCGAAGATCAAGGCCCAAGCTAAGGGAGACGCGGCAGAAACTGCAGAGTCATAAAGTTAGCTTTTAAACCTTCAATACAAAGCGGCGGCCTGCGGGTCGTCGTTTTTTTTGTCGCCGAAATTCGGTAGATCTCTCTGCGGCCATAAAAAAGTTTGTAAAAATATCACAAAACTCTAGACACTCGCACCACGCTCGGGGCACACGGTGCCAGCGCCGGCAACCTTCTCTTGTCAGATTTCGAAATGAAACCGCACTCCTTGATCTTCATGATTAGTATCGTATGCAGCATCGTTCTCTCTAGCTGTGGAGTTGTTGATTCCACAGCCTTCAAATCAAAAGCTTTAGGAATCCACACCCAAAGCGTTTTTAAGTTTAGAAGCACTTCCAAAGCCACTCGTATCACTACCGGAAGCCCAAATGGCTTCCACCCGGCCTCCGTTTCAGAGTCCGTAGCCAAAAAGTCCCGGAGTTATCGCAAGGATAAGCACGGAATGGCGACCTATCCGGACAGTGTCCGGAGCCGCATGGTGCGGACAACCTCCTACTCTCACGAGGAAAATGAGGTTGGAGCCCCCTGGCGCAAGAATGCCATCGGAACCTATCTCAAATATGGCAGTGTTCGTAGTGCTGCCGCTGACTGGTCACGTTATCCGGTTGGCACCAAATTTAAGATCAAAGGGCTTCCCCACACTTACATCGTGGATGACTATGGTTCGTCACTCGTTGGTACCAATACCATTGACATCTATCACCCAAACTTGAGCAGCATGCGCCGCTGGGGAACTCGTCCCGCCCAGATCTCGGTGATTCAGTGGGGTGATTGGGATCGGACCATTAACATTCTTGCGGGGCGGACCAAGTATCCGCACACTCGCAAGATGTATTACGCGGCCAAGGCCAAGGTGAAATCCGGTAAAGTGACCCGCAATTAGGGTGCGGTTTTAAATTTTTTAAGCCGGCTTCCTTGAAGTGAGGAAGCTGGTTTTTTTGTTGGCCAATTCAAAGTCCTCGGGCAGGGATTGGGCATGCTGAAACAGGAACGCGCCAACTATGTCCTTCGTCGTTTGGAGGAGCTTTATCCTGAGACGCCGGTTCCGCTGGATCACACGAACGCTTTTACTCTGTTGGTTGCTGTTCTACTTTCCGCCCAGTGTACGGATGTTCGCGTCAATTTCGTTACTCCCGCCTTATTCAAAAAGGCTGATACCGCCTCCAAGATGGTGAAGCTCAGCGTGGAGGAAATTGATGCCATCGTGCGGCCGTGTGGATTGGCTCCACGGAAGGCCAAAGCGATTCTCGGCTTATCTAAAATCCTGCTTGAGAAACATAATAGTGAAGTGCCAGCCGATTTTGCCTCGCTGGAAGAACTCCCCGGAGTAGGACACAAGACTGCGTCAGTGGTTATGTCCCAGGCTTTTGGGGTGCCGGCATTTGCCGTTGATACCCATATTCATCGTCTGGCCCAGCGCTGGAAATTGACCGATGGGCGAAATGTGCAACGCACTGAAGAAGACTTAAAGAATCTCTTCCCGCGTGAGACCTGGAGTAAGCTGCATTTACAGATCATCTTTTACGGCCGGGAGTACTGCTCGGCAAGGGGCTGTGACGGAACTGTCTGTGAGATCTGCAAAACCTTGTTCCCCCGAAGAAAAACGCCTGTCCAAACAAAAAAATAGATCTGAGACCTAAGTTTTGCGGGGCAGGGGTGTCTCTCTGTCAAGGCAGCATTTCGACGGGAAAATTACGAAATTGTGGAAATCTTCCTTTACTCATGAGGTGCACTTTCGAGAATGCGCGCCTGTTTCACACCGAACCGACCTTAAATCAAAAAACCATGACCAAGACCTCTACGCTCCGTATCGCCAAAGGATGGCTTGTTGGCTCCGCCCTCACCCTTCTTTCTGCCGCTCCTGCTCTCGCCCAAGACGGCGAAAAAGCTGCCAGCGATAAAAGCGCGCTTGATAGCTACCTCCTAGATGGCGGACCTCTTACAATTTTCATTGTTGCGGTCGGATTGCTCTCTTTGATTAGTCTCACTGTCTTCAACTTCATGAACCTCACCAAGGCGAAGTTCGCACCTGATGACCTTAAAGCAGCTCTTTTCGATCACATGACAAACTGCCGGGTGCGGTCTGCGATCGAGCTTTCTGCTTCCCATCCTTCCTACCTTGGTCGAATGATGGCTTATTCTCTTCCTAATATTGATGCAACTCGCCCGGACGATCTTGGCCGCGACCACGTTGAGGATGCGATTGCTGACTTCTCCATTAATGAGACGCGCAAGCAGATGACCTTCATCTCCCTCCTTTCACTCGTAGCCCAGGCCGCTCCGATGCTCGGTCTCTTCGGAACCGTTTTTGGTATGATTGGTGCCTTCGCCACCTTGGGTCAGAACGCTGGTGCCGATCCGCAGGATCTTGCGAAAGATATTTCGGTCGCACTTTTGACTACGATGTGGGGTCTGATCGTCGCGATTCTCTCACTCTTCGCATACTTCTTTTTTAAGAACCGCTTCAACGCATTGGTTGCTGATTGCCACGGTACTGCCGAGAATCTCATCAACGCATCTATCCAAACGGTGAATGCTGATGCACATCTTGCTAAGATTCCTGAGGGGATTGCCGTTTAACCCGTCAGAGGGGGGATTGTTCCTTTCCCTCGTGTTGAACCACCCTAACCACCTCAGAATCCAATGGCCTCCGATAGACTCCGTGCAGTCAACAAGAATGAAGGCGAAGCTGCCGAGATGGATATGTCGCCCATGATTGACATGGTCTTCCTCCTTCTTCTTTTCTTCCTCGTTGTTTCCAATCCCAAGACGATCAAGATTGATCCCAACCTGACTCCTTCCGTGGCTGAAAATGCTCAAGCCGCGAAGACGAAGAACGGAAAAATCGTTGTGAACGTTCGCAAGGACGGCAAATTTGTTGAGGAGGACACCACGTCCGAAATGGCCGACGGCGCCGCACTTCGCGAATATCTCAAAGCTGAAAAAGAGCGTGTCGAATCGAAGGGTAACGAGCCCGTTCTCCACATCCGTTCGGACAAAGGAGTCGAGTTCAAGTATGTTCAGCGTGTAATCAAGGCCGGTGCCACCGTCGGATTGAAGCAGGTTGCTTATGCCGCCTTCAACAAGAAGTGATCCAATTTGAACCTTAAAATATAGAATCATCCCATGGCACGCCATAAAAAAGCTCAAGCGCCCGAGGAAGATGAACCAGGTTTGGACATCTCCTCTCTGATTGATGTTTGCTTCCTTCTTCTAATTTACTTTCTGGTGACTACCCAGATTGTAAAAAAGGAGCAGGAGCTAAGCACCGCTCTTCCTTCCACAACTCCCTCTGAAACTCCTCCGGATCTTGCTCCAATGCTCATTCTTCTGGAAGCCAATGGAAATATCTCGATCAAGAATGAGACCGGAGTGATTGAGCTTCTTGAATCTGATACCGACGCTCGCAAATTGCCGAACCTTTCTGCCCGTCTTGAGCTCCACAAAAGCGCTGCTGACATGTCGAGTAGCAAGGCTCTTGTTCAAATCAAAGTCGACGGTGACGCAGTTTCTCAGCGGGTGACAGACGTCCTGAATGCCTTGGCGGGTGCCAAGATCACCGAGATTACTTTCACCGATCTTCTCGACCCAGAAGCAAACTGACCTCCGCGATTTCAGGGTTCTTCTGAATACTCTAAGGAATCCTCAACTAAATCGTTCTAACTCTTGCCCGAAAGGCTGATGAGCCACCCGGCTCTCAGCCTTTCTCTTTCTAACAACTATTCACACCTCCACGCGAATTATGAATCCAATCCAATCTATTCCACGAAAACTGGGTCTCGCCCTTTTCGCCCTCGTTGCTCTGTGCGGCACTAGTTTTGGCGCCTCCATCGGCGACATGAACAAGGACGCGCTCGCGGCAATGAAGACAGGCAAATGGGCTGAAGCCCACGCCGTCCTCGTGAAAGCGACTGACGCTTATGACGCCCGTGCTCCTCAACTTTATGGACCTCGCTTTGGCTGGTTCTGGTATCACCGCGGCTACTGTGAAATCAAGATTGGCATGTTCGACGAAGCCATGAAGTCGTTTGAGAAGTGCTATAAGCGCTACCCAAACACCAAACCCAAGGAAGGGCAGGCTCCAAGTAAGAACATGTATAATAAAAAGGCTCTTCTCATGTGGGGACACGCTGCCAAAGGGGCGGAAGAGTGGGCCACCTCCATTCGCATGTATAAAAAGTTCCTCGAGGAGCGAGACCCAACCCGCGACAAATACGAGAAGGGGGTCTACTTCATCAATATGGCAATCAACCATTATAAGTTGAACAAGATATCTGAGGGCAACAAGTATCTTGAGACCGCCATCCAGAACAAGGTTACGTTCCCAACTCCCAACAAGGGAATCATGGCTGCCTTCAACACGATGGTTGCCTCCGTGATCGACAAGAAGGACGAAGCTGCTCTTCTCGACTTTCTATCTAAGAATCGCGCACACATTAAGCTGGAGCCATTTGAAGCTCACGAGTTTTCCCCTCTCTTCATGAAACTCGCCCAGGACGCACGTTCCGCTGATATGATCCGCTCCACCTTCGAGCTTTATGCGCTCGTTCCCAGCACTGTCGCAGCCATTGATGACATCAAGGGCCGCCTCTTAATGTTGTCCACTTACGATCGCACGATCCGGGATGGTTCCATGATCGTCAAAAAAGGTGATCTTTCCGAGGATCTCAACGAGCTGGAAAAGGCCGATACGGCCGGAAAGGTGAATGAGGTTTATGCCTATCTCAACACCGCCGTTCTTCATGAGGAAGACGGAAATATCCGTGGCGCCTTCGCTGTTTACGAGCAAATGGAACTCTACTTCCCGAACTCCAAGGTGATGCGTGATGGTAAAGTAAGTGCCGGTCGTGAAAACAACCTTTACAACCTTGTTCGTACTTCGGCTTTGGTTGGTGAGGTTCTTACCACCGAGCATTACGGCTCGATTTTCCTAAAGGCTTTCCCAGAAAGCACATATGTCAAGGAAGTGCGTCGCATGATGCTTACTAGCCTCTTCTTCAACGGAGAGTATGAAAAGTGTATCGAGGTTGCTGAAGTCATGCTTCCCAAGCTGACCAAACCTTCCAAGCAGCATGATGTCTGTCTTTTTGTCCTCGGTGGTAGCAAGCACTACCTTGGTGAGTTTGTGGAAGCCCAGGAATACCTGAACGAATACATGGGCAGTTATGGTAAGAACAAAAAGGATGGCGACCAGCTCCGCATCATGGCCACTTCCTATTTCCAGGCTGCCAATTACTCACGCCTTCAGGAGTGGACCAAATCGGCGGGACTCCTTGATAAGTTCTTCGAGAACTATCCCGATCCCAAGAGTAACGTTTACTATCCATTCGCTCTCTTCGACCGCGCCAACTGCTACTATGCGGAAAGCGAATACGATCCGGCACTTGAGAAGGTGACACAGGTTGAGACCCAGTTTCCCGGTGTTTCTGTCATGGAACAAAACCTCGCTCTCAAGGGCAATATTCTTGAGGGGCTCAAGAAGCCTGAAGAGTCCGAGAAGTATTACCTCATGGCTCTCGAGCTTGCCGAGCAGAAGAAGAACGACCTTGTTGCTGGTGAGTGTCTTTTCTACCTTACTGCTCTCGTTGGTAAGGCTAAGATTGGTAAAGAAGAGAACCCACGCGTTGCCGAGGCTGTTCCTTACTACAATAAGTTCTGGGAAGAGTATGGCAACGAATCGCCGTTTAAGGCAAAGGTTGCTGTGGCTGGTATTCCGGGAATGCGCAAGGTCGGAAAGATCGAGGACGCCCTCAAGCGTCTCCAGACAGTCATCTCCGGTATCGCCAAGGAGCCGGGCACTCCTGGTCTTGAAGAGTCGATTGGTTCTTACACCGATGAATATCTCGAGGAGAAAACTCCGGATCAGCTGAAGGATCACTACTACTCCTTCCCTGGAATTGATTCCCGGGATATGGCGACCCGCGCGCTCCTCCGTATCGCAATCATCGGTGTCTTTGAAGAAGTGGTTGAGTCGTCTGACCCTGACAAGGAAGCCGCCCAGATTCGTGACGGCGAAGCCATGATTGAGACTCTATTCCAGGAGCTTCAGCGGGATTTCAAGCCGAAGGATCTCTCTAACTTCATTCTCGTGAAGGTGGGCGATTTCATCCGCAAGACCACCCAGCCGGAAGCTGCTGAAGTCTACTATAAGGAAGTGCTTAGTCGCTCCGACCAGTCTCATATGTTCGCCGCAATCTTTGGACTGGCCGACGTCTACTCGAAGGGAACATCCGCTCAGAAGACTGAGGCGATCAAATTTCTCAAGCGGGTTCGTGATGACTCCGATGATAGTGGCGAGAAAGAGGAGGCTCTTTATCTCACTGCCAGCATCCACGCTGATAACGATGATTACGATGCTGCCATTGCTTCCGCCAAAGAGTATCTCGCTACCGATGGATTTCGTCGCTACGCGGTGCCTTGCCGGATGTTGCTTGCGGCTTCGCATGACAAGGCTGGTCGTACTGATGATGCCTTGACTGCTTACCAGCAGGTTTGGATTTCCAGCATGGGAACCCTTAAATTCTCCGCTCCTGCGATGAAACGCTGGATGGAGATTCTCTGGGGCCGGGGTGGAACCACTAATGGTAAGAGCGATCGTCAAATCTCTTACGAGGGTGGTTACAAGTATCTCAAGATGACCTCTCAGGCCGTCAAGAAAGCAACCAAGGACGAGAAAAGTATGTGGGATGAAGTGTCCGAGCTGACCAATTCCTATGAAGCGAACTCAGACACCACCAAGGTGGTTGAGCCTGAAGATAAGTAAGCCATTTTAGTAGAAACTTAACGGACCAAAAGATATGAAGAAACTTCTTACCGCCGCCCTCCTTCTCACCGCAAGTGTAGGCTCCCTTTTCGGAGCAAAAGAGGCCCGGATTCTCATCATCACCGATAAGGACACCTTCACGGGGTGGATGATGGACTCCAATAAATCCAAGTTCCTCTGGCGTGAAACCCAGCAGACTCTCGTGAACCGGGAGCAGAGTCTCCGGACCTGCACGGTCTACTTCTTACAGGCTCCTGAGTTCACTGAAGCACTCGAGCTTTACAAGAGCCGGAATTACAAGAGTGCAGCTCTTAAGTTTGCTGTATGTGCCGAAGAGTATAATAAATTGACCGAGGTGAAGGGAAATCCTTCAGCGATGGCTTCTTTTTACGAAATGGAGTGCTACCGCCGGCTTGAAGATCTCGAAAAGCTCTCTGAGCTTGCCGGGAAATTTGAGCCTGAGAATCTCCTCTATAAGTTCCAAAAGGTTCAATATGAAATGTATGGTGTCTTCTGGGATGCTGTTCGGACCAAGAGCTGGAGTCGTCTCGATGCGATTTGCCGGGATGAAAAATGGCGCGGGCGCAAGTTGCCAGGTAATCTACGTGGACAGATCGCCTATTGTCATGGTTTGGCTCTCGAGGGTGCCGGTCAGCCCGTAAAAGCACTGAATGCCTATAATAATGCCTTTGTTGCGGATTTTGCCTCTTCCGAGGAGATTACCCGAAAGTCTGCTGTGAATTGCCTTCGCATCATTCTTGACCACAAGGACGTCAAGACCGCTATGGAGCTCTATTCATCCGAAGATTATAGCGATGATTCAAACGGTGCGGCCCTTATCAAGGAGGCGACCGCTCTTCTAAAGCTCTGGGATAAAGTCCTTGGATCTGGCGAGAAGGTTCCAGCGAAATACAAGGTGTTCCTCAAGTATCCTCCCAAGAACAAGTAGGACACTCTATCCATTTCAAGAACAACGGCGGTTCCTCTCGGGAGCCGCCGTTTTTTTGAATGAGATCGAGAAGTTTCGAAGAGAACGAGATGGATCAAGAGATCAGGGATCTATTACCAATTTAGACAGGAAAGAGATAGACTCCTTCCTTTGTCTCAAAGCGAGGTTTTGTGCTTCGTTTGCTTAATAAAAGCGGGGCGGAGAGGCCCCTCCTTGGTTGGTCTGATTTTGTGGCGGACCTAGCGAGGGCACTGTAATATGTTAGATGCGTTACTTGGACTGCCAAACGGATTGAGAATGAGGTGTCTGTCTCATTGCTCCCGCTGATAGGGGCAGAATTGCCGGAATAATTTGCCCCCAAGCTCCATAAAAACAAAGAGGAAGGTGAGGGGAATGACAGGATTCAGGAGGAGGCCGCTGGGGCTGACAAAATCGATAAGTTTGTCATCAGGAGTCTTCGGCTTGTCCGAGTATTGGTTGACGTGGCCTCTCATGACAACTGGAACAGGGAACCCTCGTCCGTGAACCCGCGTTGGCTTGGCCTACTTAATAAAACAAGAGGTGGAGCCGATTAGGAAAAGAATTCGAGTTCCGAATTTAAGGAAGAGTAGAAATCGGACTTTTACAAATTAAAGTCCGAACTCCTTGAGCTTAGGTTCGATGGCTTCAGCCCAAATCTCGTAACCTTTCTGCTTCGGGTGGAGGGCGTCCGGCATGATTTCTTTGGTGAGGATACCGTCTTCGGTGAGGAATTTATCGGAGATGTCGAGGTAGTGGATGCGCTCTCCATTGTGCATTTTGGAGATAAGATTGTTGATTTCGACATTGTTCTTCCGCTTTGCGTCATCGGATTTAACTCCGCGGGGAAAGACTCCAAGGAGAAGGATCTTGGCCGCCGGGCAGCGGGCGCGAAGAGTAGAGACAATTCGCTCGACCCCATCTCGAACTTCGGTCGGGTCCTGCATGCTGTGTCCCGTATTGTTGGTGCCGATCATGACGACAGCGGCTTTCGCTTTCTTTTGATTTCGTAGGTTTCCGTTGTTGAGACGCCAGATGACGTGTTCGGTGCGGTCGCCGGAGATTCCTAGGTTGAGGGCTTTGCGGTTGGCGTAGTTTTTCTCCCAGGTTTCTTTTCCGGCACCTTCCCAGCCCTGTGTAATGGAGTCGCCAATAAAGAGGAGGTCGTGCTGTTTTTTGGCAGTTTTGTTCATCGATTGATGACGTTTCATCCACCAATCGCCTTCGCGGGATTCACCGATAATAGCGGAGTGAACTCGGTATTTTTTGCGAGCAGAATCCAGTTCCTGCTTCATCTCGTTCAAGACCTTGGCGTAGGCAGGATTTTTGTGGACCGATGTCATTTCCTGAGGATCTTTCTTCATGTCGAAGAGCTGGTATTCCTTGGTTTTTGGAACCCAAAAGATTTTGTGGTCGGCCGTGCGGACTCCGTCGTGAGCTGCGACGCTGTGTGTGCGCTCTCCTGTGTAACGGTAGTAGATTGAATCGCGCCATTCCTTGGGCTTTTCGCCGGAGGCTTTGAAGATGGGGACGAGTGATTTGCCCTGCATTCCGGCGGGGATTTTAGCACCGGCGAGGTCGAGGAAGGTGGGGCCGTAGTCAATGTTTTGGATGAGGGCATTGGACACGGAGCCGGGCTTGATTTTGCCGGGCCAGCGAACGACGAAAGGCATCATAAGTGATTCTTCGAACATCCAACGTTTATCATACCAGCCATGTTCTCCGAGGTAGAAGCCTTGGTCGGACGAGTAAATGACGATGGTATTTTCGGCGAGGCCGGAGTCGTCGAGGTGCTTCAGGATCTTGGCGATCCCTTCGTCCATGGACTGAATAACTGCGAGGTAGTCCTTGATGTAGCGTTGATATTTCCAGCTTGTGATGGCTTTTTGGTCAAGCTTGCCAGCCTTCATATCCTTGATGAACTGCTCGTTCTCGTCTTCGTATGCGGCGATGAAGGTTTTTTTATCCTCGTCGGAGAGTCGGCTGAATTGGCCATTGCCAGGGCCGCCAGTGAAGTGACTTGGGAAGATATTCTTGCCCTGCATCTTCATGTCGTTGCCCCAGGACATATGATCCTGGATTCCCATAGCGTGTTCCTTGAGAACGGAGGAACGGTTTTCGTAGTTATCGAAAAGAGTCTCGGGCTCCGGCATGGTCACGTCATCGAACATATCGATGTGACGGAAGGCTGGCGCCCAGTTGCGGTGGGGAGCCTTATATTGTACCATGGCCATGAACGGCTTCTTGGAATCGGCCGCTTGCTTGAGCCAAGTAAGGCCTTTCTGGGTGACGAGGTCATTGCAGTGTCCCTGGAAACGCTTGCGCGAGTTGTCCATCTGAATGAAGTCGGGATTGTAGTAGGCTCCCTGGCCGGGAAGGACTTCCCAGTAGTCAAAGCCGACGGGATTAGAGTGAAGGTGCCACTTCCCGATCATCGCGGTGGTGTAGCCGGCGTCGCGGAGGAGGTTTGGAAATGTGGTTTGGAGGCCGTCGAAATAGGACGAGTTGTTGTCCACGAAGCCGTTCAAGTGGCTGTGTTTTCCTGTGAGAATAGAGGCCCGGGATGGTCCGCAGATTGCGTTGGTGCAATAGGAACGGTCAAAGCGCATGCCTTCCTTGGCGATGCGGTCGATCCCTTTGGTGGGAGCGATTTTATCGAAGAGTCCGCCCGGATAGCACGAAATGGCATTGGGAGCGTGGTCGTCGGAAAAAATGAAGAGGATATTGGGGCGATCCGCTGCAGAAAGCGTGAGCGTGAGTCCGGTAGTGAAGGCGAGGGCGTGTTTCATGAAAAGTAGGGTTTGAATACGGAGCTTTGGGAGAAGATCTTAAAATTAAGATTCCCGAATTCAGGGCCTGGGCCTAGTTTCAGGGATACCTGATGTTTTTCGGAGCACACAAAGAGACGATGCGCGCGTCTTGGGCGGCCATTTTGGAGGCGATTAAAGTCTCGGACGGAATGCCGGTCTCGGATTTGGCTCGGGAGCTCCAAATGAGCTACATGGGAGTAAAGCAGCACTGTCTGAAACTCGTTGAGCTAGGGTATCTGGAGGAATGGCGGGTGCCGCGGGCTAAAAAAGAGGTCGGTCGGCCGGAGAAACTTTATAGGCTCACCTCGAAATGTGATCCTCTTTTTCCTGTGGCCGGAGTTGGGCTTACCTTGGCGGTTTTAGAGGGCGTGAAACAACTCTATGGCGACTCGGCACCGGAAAAGCTGCTGTTTCATCACTTTCAGGTTTTAAAAGAGCAGTGGCAACCCAAGGTCAGGTCAGGGAAGTCGATGGTAGAAAAGGCGACCCGCTTGGCTGATGTTCGCGACAAATCCGGTTGGTTTAGTAAATGCCATTACGATGCCGAAACCGGATTTCGAATTGAGGAATTTCACAATCCGTTGGCGAAGATTTACGTCGAATATCCTAATGCCGCCAGGATGGAGGTTCAAATGATGGAGCAGCTATTGGGCACCAAGGTGGTGCGTAACACGGTCTCGACTGGCAAGGGTCGCAAGCGTATCGTTTATGAAATTGCCACGCTGGGAGTTCGGCAGGAAGGCTCGGCAAAGTTGGAAGTTTCTGCTCCCAAAGAGCCCGGAGGGGGACAGGCGGAGCTTTTCTAGATCATCCCATGACTCGGGTCGGATTGTCACTTCACCCCGTTGCCTAGACCATTTTCAATAGTCAATTTTTAAGAGCCTTTGAAGCAAGTGGTCTGATCTTTTGCTGATGAAACCCGTGTTATGGAAGTTTTCGTGGCAGGACATGCAGTATTTCTTGGTCGTCTTGCTCAGTTTTTACTCTTTCCCGTCGAGCAGAGACTCCGAAGAGAATTCCCAATCCGTGATGGAAGGCTTGGTCTGCTTTTTGCCCGTCTTATTCTTTTTCCTGGCCATTATGGTCCGGCTGTAGGGGGAATTCGTGTTGTGTTGATCTTTATCAGCTTGGTCTCCTTGGGAAGGGCGGCGAAAGCAATTATTTCAAAGAGTGCAAGGGCGCCGGTGGTGGGGGAGAGTCTTGTGGCGCCTTGAATATTCAT
>JBDNAG010000053.1:0-32636 GCA_039768565.1 Akkermansiaceae bacterium
CATAATCCTTAAGATGTCCGAGGACGAATTCCTCGACTTCTTCCGAACTCATTTCAGGTTTAAGGTCATAGGTTGCGACATCCTTCGGAGAAGGGATGACCTTACGATCTTCCTCCGGATAGGGAGTCTCCTCACCTCCGTTGAAGAAATAGGAAACGTGCGGGTATTTTTCTGTTTCTGCAATTCGGAGCTGCTTCTTACCTGCCTCCGCCACAGCTTCGCCCAGGGTCATCTTGATCGTTTCCGGAGGGAAAACCGCAGGGCAGTCATAGGTCTCATCATACTCAGTAAGAGTGAAAAAATTCACCTTGGGAATTGCACCGGTCTCGAAGTCATTGAATTCGCCGCCACTGAGGAACACCTCGGAAAGTTGACGGGCACGGTCAGCACGAAAATTAAAAAAGAGGATCACATCACCATCGTTGATGCGCTGCTTCTCGTGATCAAAAAAGATGGTCGGCTGAAGAAATTCGTCGGTTTTATCTGCGGCATATTGCTCGGCAATCGCCTCGCTCGCGAGAACATCGCTCTTAGCTCCCTGGCCGTGAACAATAGCATCCCAAGCCAATTTGGTCCGCTCCCAGCGCTTATCACGATCCATCGCGTAGTAACGGCCAATCACGGTACCAATTCGCGCATCGTATTTGGCCAATTCGTCCTCGACGTAGTTCAGGAAGCCCTTTCCACCGGTTGGAGAGGTATCGCGACCATCGGTGATGGCATGGACCATGATGTCTCCGCAGCCCGATTCGCGAGCCGTTTTTGCCAGCGCAATAAGCTGATCTTGATGACTGTGCACTCCCCCGTCGGAGACGAGCCCGATGAGGTGAAGACGGTGTCCCTTGGCTTTCTCATATGACTGTTTGAGAATTTCATTATCCTTCAAGGTGTCGTCAGCGATTGACTTATTAATCCTCGTAAGATCCTGATAAACAATACGTCCAGCACCAAGATTGAGATGTCCAACCTCGGAATTCCCCATCTGTCCGTCCGGCAAACCCACGTCCATTCCAGAGGCTGAAAGATGCCCCTTCGGATAGAGCCCTTCCATTTCGTCGTGAAAGGGAGTGTCTGCCAATTCGACGGCGTTGCCATCTTGTTCAGCGGTTTCTTTTCCACCGGGGTTGAGACCCCAGCCGTCACGGATGATGAGAACGACAGGTTTGTGAGCCATTGCGCCCCCGTGTTACGGTCTTCCCGCCAAACCTTAAAGCGAAAACGGGGAAATCTCAGGTCCAATCGAAAAGCAGACGCTGGGGCCGCCCCTCCGGCATTTGCACCAAAGCAAGAGCCTGACGACAGGTAATGAGAGGCCGCTCCTCCCCCATTCGAACCACTGTGAAATCACACCAAAATTTTACTCGTCCAACCTCACTCACTCGTCCGTAAATTTTAAGGCGATCCCCAAGCTGCGCAGGTCGCTTGTAATCGATCTCGGTCCGCACCACCACGGGAAAGAGCTGGGTCTTGGCCATCGTCTTCAAATCCATCCCCATAAGACCTGCCAACTTGGTTCGACAGGTTTCAATCATCCGGAGATAAGCGATATTGTGCACCACCCCACCGCAGTCGGTATCAAAAAACATGACCTCTTCCTCGGTCACCAGATTTAAGTCTTCAAGTTTCATCGTCTACCAAACAAGTTGCTCTTCTTCGTTAAAGGGAAGCCAAATCAAGACCATCTTATCCTCAGCGTGATTAACAACGCGCCGTTGCTTCATCGCCCAACTTACGCTCGTCACCAAGCTGCTACGTGATTTAAGCCCATTAAACAAACTCCCCAGAAGATCGATACAAAGCCCGGTCCTTTCCCACCCGATCATCCCCAAAACAACCCCGTGGGTCACCAAACCCTTGGAATCAACGAGAAGGAAGTCATCAGTCACCTCTCGTTTCTCGATGCCTTCCTCCTTTCCCAGATAAAAAGATCCAAATTCTTCGTATTTGCTCATCATTTCTGCCACGCCTGTTCATAGCGAATGATTTGGGAATTTCTAATTCCTAATTTCCAATTATTCTTCCCGTGTGACCGAATCACCTCCACGCGCTTGGGCCGAAATCGACCGATCAGCGCTCCATCACAATCTTAAGCTTGCCCGCAGGCACTCCGGCAAGGAAATCATGGCAGTCATCAAAGGAGGAGCATATGGACACGGGCTCGTTGAGATCGCACGAGAACTAGATTCCCAAGCTCTCCCCTTCCTTGGCGTTGCCAATGCCGGAGAAGCCCGACGTCTTTTCAAAGCAGACATCAAAACGCGTCCTTACATTCTTGGAGCCACTCTACCATCCGAACGAGAAGAAATTGCGGCCTGCGGCTGGACTCCCTGCCTTTGTTCCTTCGAGGAAATGGAGCACTTTAACCAACTCGGGAAGGGCTCTCCAGTCCAAGCCCATCTTGCTCTCGACACCGGCATGGGCCGGGGAGGTTTTTTACCGCATCAGCTTGGACAGGCATTGGAAAAACTCAATAACTCCCCTGGGATTGAGTTAACCGGAGTGGGTTCCCACCTCCCCGTCGCAGACGAAGACCCCAAATTCACCCTCAAACAATTCGAACTCTTTGACTCCATGGTCGAGAGCATTCCGGGGCGTGATGATAAATTCCACGTCCACCTCAGCAACTCGGCAGGCCTTCTCGACTACCATAGTCGCACCACAAATCTCGTTCGCCCCGGCCTCCTTCTTTACGGGATTTCGCCCCTGCCCGCCCATCAAGAATTTCTAAAACCGGTCATGACCTTTAAATCAAGAGTCTCGGTGATCAATCATCTTCCCAAAGGGCATGGCGTTTCCTATGGCAGGACCATCCTTGAACGTGATACCAAGGCGGCTGTCCTTGGGCTTGGTTATGGAGACGGCTATCCAAGGTCACTATCCGGCAAGGGCGTCAACGTTGTTCTCAACAGCTCGCTTTGTCCTCTTCTCGGCAGGGTCACCATGGATCAAATCATAGTTGATGTCACCGAACTCGAGGCCTGCCACCCTGGTGACGAGGCCGAACTGTTCGGACCCAATCTTCTCGTTTCAGATCTGGCAAAAAAAGCAGGCACTATTCCCTGGGAGATCCTCACGCAAATTACACCGAGGGCGACCCGGATCTATCGTTGAAGAACCACCCGTTTTTCTTCATCGAGATACGATTGAATCGAAACCTCATCTTTTGAGAAATCCATAATGACCGCCCCGGTCTCCCATTGATTAAAGAGGTGATACCCCTCCTCGTCCAATTGCTCCACCCAGCTCTCCCGGGGCATTTCGTATCGAGGGTAACTGGCCCCACTTGAAATCACCACTTTGGCTCCGGTTGCCTGAAGAAACTGGTGCTGCCCGGAGAAACCCCATTCATGATGCCCCATCAGGACGATATCAGCACCAAGGTCAACCTCTCTAGCGATCAAATCGAGTTCATCCACTATTCCAAGATCTCCTGTCACAAGAATCTTCCACCCCTGCCAATGCACTTTCATCACCATGTTCCGGTTGTCCGCTATATTACGGATACCTTCCCCGCCTTCGCTTAGAATCTCGACCCAGACCTCGTCGTCCAATTCTATCCGTGACCCGGCTTCCCCTACGGACACCTCACACTCCGAATCCCGCGCTCGCGAAAAAAACTCACGATAGTTGGGACTCAAAGCTTCATCCACCGGAGAAATTACCTTGTCCAACATCCGCTCATTCAAGAACCCAAGAAGCCCGCCAACATGATCACCGTCTGGGTGGGTCAGCAAGGCTACCGAGGGACGAGTTTCCCATCGACGTAAAATTGAGCGCAACTCACGTGCGAAAAACTTCTCACTTCCCACATCGATCAGAGCGCCGCCCTTGACATCAAGAAACGATGCCGCACCACCGTTGTGGGTGTCAAAAACCACCCAATCACCCGGGACCAGACGCCGAGACCGCATGTGACCCAATGGAACTTTTGAAAATCCCTTGGCGACATAGAAAGCACTCGTGGCAACCCCTTCGTTAATCCGATTCACACCCACACCCAGGTTGTCACTCAAAGTGCCAACAAGAGCTGAAAAGAAGGCCAGAGCCAAGATTACCATGGTGGTAGGAATCAAGAGTAAGCTCGTCAGAACTGCAATCGGCGTCACAATCCCGAAATGCCAAATCATGATAGGCATTGACCCCAACCAAGCCGCCAATGAACTTGCTCCCAAATTGGCAAAATAAGTTCGCACCTTCAAAACCCTCCGCTGCCCATCACTTAGCAAGCGGGAGGGGAAAAATGGATCTAGCTCAGCTAACTTGCCGGTCAACTTAAGCGCGATCCCCACTCCAGCACCAATCGAGAGTAACACTCCATACGAAAGCTGAAACCCCACATCAAAGACTTGGGAAGGTCTCCAAAAAACAACCAGCGCAAAGCTTATGGCAAGCGCATTAAAAACCGATGGTCTTCTTCGAAAAAAGAATGCCCCCAAAAAACAAACTGCCATCAAGGTTGCTCTCACTGCCGGAGGTCTTAACCCTGTTACCATGGCATAAGTCAACATTGCTAGGATCACGAGAAATACACCCACTCTGCGTGGAATTGGCAAATGCATTAGCACCATCCAAAAAATCGCACCTACCAAGGTGACATGAAGTCCGCTCACCGCGAAAACATGCATGGCACCACTTTCCCGGAATGCCCTACTAATCTCAGAATCACGCGGAGGTTTCTCACCAAGGACCATCGCCAGGATCACATCACGCCCGGAGCTTCCGGCAGGCAAACCCCGCGTGATCAGAACCAACAATCGTTCCCTAAGCCCCTCGGCCCAGAGATAAGGTGCAGAATACCAATTCACCGATTCCAATTCACTCTGCTCTACCCACAGACCTCCATAAACCCCATGGCGTTCCCAAAAATCGATCTGCGGGAAGAGTCCCGGATTACGTTCGCGAGACGGAACAAAAAAACGTCCCGAGATCCGCCTGACTTCGCCCGGATGATACTCATCAGCCTCGAGAATGATAACCCGACGTTTCACCCCGTCTTCGTCCAGCACTCCGAAACGCTCCGCTTGAGCCGGACTACTTTTCCTCCCCACCGTCAGAACACCTTCAACATATTCACTGGAAGATGACGCAAGGCTCGCCTGCACCGGTAATCCCATAACTTGGGATCTCCAGGCCACCACAAGAGTCACCACACTAATTCCAACCCACCAGCGGAAATTCGGGCGCGCCGTTGCGAAAGCAAAACCCGCGAAACAGACTGCCCAAGCGAGAGACCGACCAAAGACCGCCCCTGCCAAACATGCAAAAGCAATTGGAACAAAAGGAGCAACTGTCAGCAGATACCTCCAAACCTTTTCTAATCGCCCCACTTTCTAGCCAGCTTCTAATTCCCGCAACTTATGCACTGCATTCCCGGCATGACGGCTTCCATCCAACTCCTTTACGGCGCGCTTCATCACCTCAACCACCTGAGCCTTGTCATTAAGATCCTCTTCACAAATTTCAGCAATCCGGAACATCAAAAATGCAGCATCATCCTCCGACCAGTCATGCCCGCCCAGCCCCTCCTCAAGAGTATTCACGGCAGCGGCAGGACTCTTCAAGAACTCGCGTTGGATCTTGGCGATCTCAATCAATGGACGTCGCTCCCCGGGATTCTCCAGCCAAAATTTTCGGTAAACCGCAATCGCCTCCGGATAATCTTCGGCCGCAACTGCCTCCCGGGCTTCGTCGAGCGGGTCATCATCAACTTCAGCTGTCGACCCCATGAGCTCTTCGCTCACCTTGTCGACCATTACCGGCAAAACATACAAAACCGCAAGAATCCCTCCATAAATCACAGTCACTAAAAGTGGAATTCCCACCTTCACCATCCCCTCGGCTACGGCCTGTCGATTCTCACCCCTCTTGACTTCGGCCCACGGATCGGGCTGACCGTTTTCGGCAGCTTCTTTTGCTGCCTCCCTAGCACTTCTTTCGTCACGCTGCACCCCCGACCATGCGATAAAAGTGTAGAAGCATAAAGCAGCCAGCACCGAACAATGAAAAATTCCCTTCTTACTCATGTAGTGTGACAAAATATCCGATTCGGAGATAAAATGCAAAGAAAAGCCCCAATGGAACGAATCCATTGGAGCTGAAAGAGCTTATATCGCCTTTCAAATATGATTATTCGACCGGACGGAAACGATAGAAAACCTTACGGTTCGCCGCATTTGGAGCGATGAAATCATCGATCGATGTCGCACTAGTTTCACCAGGAAAAATCGTTTCACTGTCGCTCAGCTCAAGCCAGCTGTCCGCAGTCAGATCAAAGGAATACTCAAAGAGATAGTCTCCCGGAGAGCCAGACCAATCGATTTCGACATTTCCATTCTCAAGCTGGCGTATCCCGGTAACCCTCAACCCCTCGCCGACGCCAGGCTCGATCAAGGCTCTGATTTCATCTTCACTCAATGCTCGGTCGTAGATTCTGATGTCATCCATCTTTCCGGTGACCGCCCTAGCTGCAAAAGTCCGGGCTCCGCCAATTCGCACTCCATTACTGGCGCCTGTATTGACCGTCGTCCCCCCTTGAACAGTCAAGGCATCCAGATTCCCATCAACGTAAAACAAGGCATCACCAATCGTAGTTCCAAGAACCGGGTTGAAAATGACCGTGCAATGATGCCATTCACCCGTCGAGATCGAGGTGGTGGCATTGGATCCCGATCCGGCAACCTCGGTTCGTAATTGGTCGACTCCCGCAGTATTGAGCCGAGTGTCAAACCTTGTTCCGGTCGCGCCAGTCCCCCAAGAAACCAAGGTGGCATTTGCGTTTAACTGAACAGAGGCTCCCTTGAACCAGAATGCCAGAGTTCGCGCTGAATTACCTCCAATCCCATCGTAACCACTAATATCGATCCAACTACTGGCTCCATCAAATGCAATGGACGCAGTCGATCCTCCGGGGACGGGAGCAGGGTCGTCAGAGTCGAACGAGGGAGTTCCGACGAAAAGACCATCAAAAGCGGCGCCGCCCTCTCCAATGAGGATCATGCCATCCTTCTCTCCTGCTGCCTCGCCAACCTTCCAGTGCGCTACTGGAGATGAAGCATTGGACAAGGTGATGGTTACGGATTCAGTCACTGCTCCTTGGGAGTTCGACGCAGTCAGGGTGAAGGTCGTCCCTTCATTTACGAGAGCGATTACACTCCCCGAAACAACATCAACTTCACCAATACCGTTATCGATCACAACACTCGATCCATTGGCAACATCCCATGAAAGTGTCACATTCGATCCCGGACTTGCTTCGGTAACGTTCGAGGTAAATGAATTAATCACAGCAGGTTCATCGACCGTGATCTCAACTTCAATCGACTCCGTTCCGAGAGCTCCGGTTCCGGTCAGGGTATACGTGGTTGTAGCTGTTGGTGAGACCGAAATTGAGCCTTCACAATCGACTGTTTGAGGGAGGACATCAACCGGGCCAGTTCCGTCGTCCAGGGTTAAAGAAATCAACTCGGGAGAAACCAGCCACGTCAACTCCGCGCTTTGCCCGGAATCCACGTATGCCGTATCTGATTCAAAAGATCCTACGGTAATTGAATCAGCAAGGAACCCCTTGTAGTGCTCCCCAATTTTGGAATCAGAAAAGTCGCCATCGCCATCCGGGTCATCAAGACGGCTCCCGTAGATCGCGACATCATCGATGATTCCGCCGAAAAGTTGAGCGGTCAGATTCTTGTTGGCTCCGATCACCCAGCTACCATTTGCGGACTCGGGAACCGCAGTTCCGGTTCCAGCCTCCACACCATTAATGTAGAATCTGAATGTTGGGTCCACTCCGCCGGCTGCCGCACTCTGGTCGAAAGTCAAAATGACATGGTCAAAACCATCTTCCGCTCTCGTGACTCCGGAATTCGTCGTCGCGCCACCCGAAAACGTCGTATAAAATCCACCCAAATTAACGATAAGGTTACTGCGGCCCGTCCCAATCACACCATCCTGATTTGCAATAAAGACACCTTCAGCGGCGGCACTCGCATCCGGCTTCACAATGACCTCAATGGTAAAATCCCCGGCCGAAGGATCAAGATCCAATGGGGATACCAGATATCCATCACGGTTGAATGTCACTCCAGCGCCCACGGCTCCATCCGTTCCCAGAATGGTAGTTCCAACCGGAACACTGTTGTCGATATCAAGACCATTCCCGCTGGAATCCACCAACGTGGTTGCTCCCGGCCCCTCTTCGAAGCGATAGTAGGCCAGAGGATTGGAAGAGAGGACGGTTGCAGGATAATCAGCGAAAGCACACGGACCAACCACAAGGGCTGCCAGCGTTGCCAGTTTTATAGGTTCTAGTTTCATCATTTTTGTATGTGTGTTAACGATTTTGGACAACCCGAACTCGAAGAAACTGTTGGGATTCATCCGAGAGAGATTTTGGGCTGCTGTATGTGACGGTTTCGATCCCACCACCTTGTGGCTCAGAATTAGCGAGAGACGCCAAGATTGACCAATCCACCAAATCAGAGGAAACCTCGACAGTCAGATTGAGATCGGGCGTTTTCATAAGACGATCAAATTGAAGGGAAACAACATCCCCTACTATCACGACCTCCGCGAACGATCCAGACAGTAACAGCTTGGGATCAGTTCCGAGAGCATAGTGCATGAGATTAGTGAAGCCATCACCGTTAAAATCCGCCATGGGACCACTGGCAAGCAGATTATCCAGCTCGTTCTCCGTGAAATAGAACTGAGTCCACGACTCATAATCGTTGCTCAGAGGTAAAGGATTGGCAGCCCCCGGAGAGCCGCCCACCTCACAACTGGTCGCCCAACTCAGACGATCATCCCAGGTCGCCCAATCGGCCGCCTCATCACGGAGATTCAAACTATACCCGGAATTTCGAGCAGCAATGAACCACTCCCCTTCGTAGTCAAACGAAAGAATATTTTCACCGGCGGCATCACGTAAGGTGACCTGTTCTCCGCCGTTATTAAGAGCACCCGAGAAAACACCCACAATATTAAGCCCTGGAAAATTAGCGGGATTGGAAACGATCAACCCAAATTCCCCGGGGGCGAGTGATCCACTCAGCTCAGCCTCGATTCCATCCGTAAAACGGATCCCGGCGAGATCCAATGAATCCGGTCCGGTGTTCACCACTTCGATAAATTCAAAATCTTTTCCTCCAAGTGGGGCAAAGTGCAGCTCGGTGATACGAAGATATTTTTGCGGATCACTTTCCTCCGAAGGTGTGAGGAGATCATCAACAACGATGCCGGCTGCGTTGCTAAGGGTGATCACTTCTCCACGTGCTGAAACTTGCCCCGAATAGTTGCCCTCCACATTCAGTCCCTCCCCACCGGTCGGGCTGGACGCTCTACTTCGGAACACCGATATTTCCGGGCTTAAGTAAAGGTTGCCATTGGCCTCAAGAATTGTTCCCGGCAGAAACTCAAACTCAATTCCGCCGGTCACAGTCCAACCGCTGAGATCAACAGCCTCATTTGAGGTATTCACGATCTTAATGTATTCCTCGTCCTGATCGAGAGAAGACGGGCTGCCTTCGACCACGCCAAACGAAACAGGAGGCTCCCCTCCTGCAGGCCCAGGAAGCAGAGCTGAGCTGGTTTGAGCAACCGGATAACTGGCCGAGTTTTCCGCCAAATGGGCAACCGAAAGATGGGTTCTTCGAGGAGACAAATAGTCATCTTCAATGACCGTTAGAGCCTGGGCCAACGACTGCGACTGCCCAAACTGTCCCCACTTCGCTAGGTCTAGAACAGCGTCATTTTCGAGCATTGTCTCCATCTCTTCAAGGCGATCATCCACAACCTCACTCATCAGGATTTCATCTACCAAGGTCTGTAAACGTCGACGAAACATGTTCTTCACGCGATCATTTTCGAGAAGCTTGTCGATCAGTCGATTCCAGCTACGGTTTCCTGGCAACTCTTGAATCCCCACAAACGGATGACTTGGAGAAATTGGAGCGTTTGAATTCCGCCCTCCTAAAACATAATCTGCCGTCGCCCAAATTCCATCGTGTGCGATACTATCGTTTGTCATGTAGTGGCTCCCCCAAGTCAAATCGGTATCCCAAGGCATCTGTGTCCATTCCCCGCTCCCTTCACTATCCCGATACAGATAGTAGTTCTTCGACATATTATCGTTGTTCTGCGTCAGGACGGTGGCGGCAAGATAGTTGAGCTGACGGGGCAGATCGACATTATCGAAAATGAAATTTTCAAGCGTCGTACCACTGGAATTCATCCCGCTCAGAAAGGCCGACAGATCGGCATTTGATTCAAACTTACGGTTCTTCTTCTCGACTCCAGAGGTCCCGCTAGTTCCAGCGTTAAACATTTTGTATAGCGCTCCGTCGT
This sequence comes from Akkermansiaceae bacterium, assembly GCA_039768565.1. GTDB lineage: Bacteria > Verrucomicrobiota > Verrucomicrobiia > Verrucomicrobiales > Akkermansiaceae > SW10. Next base: position 10,342 of record JBDNAG010000053.1, read on the forward strand.
CGTCCAATCGGCTCTCCCGTCGAAGTAATCGTTTGTCTACCTGCTCGGTATATGCCGCCACGCTGAAGAACTGTCCATTTTGTTCAACCCGCATCAGAATACATTCCGATCCCGGTGATCCGGCAAGATCATAAACCTCATAGCTGAGCGGTTGCCGCACATATGCCTTATCAGTCCAAGTTGTGTTCAGGTTGAATTCCTCGGCCCTCACTCCACCAAGCTTATCGACCGTTCGAAAATGATAGCCGGTGTTGAAGTCAAATTTGTAACTCTTCTTTGAAAGCCCTGCCGATGAACCACCCCGGATCCGACAATAAACGTTATCGTAAAACTCCCCCAAATGCATCACGGCAACCCTCGTGCCGTTCCGGTTATTAGCGGCACCGGGATTTTCGATAAACCATTCCAAAACAGGAAGATCTGAATCTAATGCAGGATCGATGGCTGCCGTGCCGAAATACTCGGGTGAGTTTAGCGGGTCAAAAAAAAGAGGATTCGCCGAAACAAGACCACTGACATCACGGGACTCCACACGCCAGCGGATCATTTCACCCGCCCGCAATCCCACCAGAGGAAGGTCAGCCGAATAAACTCCATCTCCCGCAAACTCATCAGGAGCAACTCCATCGTCCAACATCTCAAGTGAGCTTTCCGCCAGATATCCGCGCCGATAAATAAGATCCACTTGTGCAACCGCATTCTCACTTACGGAAACTTCAGCGGTGATCGTCAATGCACTCTGAACAGAGAGATCCGGGCGCTCCGGATTTTCGGTCACATTACGAATCACCGGGCCTAGATCAGTTGTCCCACCCCCATTGGCGGATCCGGGTGTTGGAATTGGCATGTAAATCACTTCACTTGCACCATCCCCGCTGACCTGTGCCGTAAGCTCGCAATCGAAGAGGAAGTCGGAGCTTGTGGGACTGCTGTTGAGGCCATGCACTGCGAGAACATTCTCTCCGGTCACCAGATTAACCTGGCTCAAATCGATAGAGAAGGATTCCAAAGCAATGGCTTCGGTATCGTTGTGATTCCCTCTTGCCCGGGATTCAAAATCCCAGACTCCGTCGTTGGGCTCAAAAGCCGATGACAAGATTGGGCTTCCATTAATGTAAATCGCAAAACCATCATCGTAGCGCGCACCAAACTGCAAAGCTGTGACCGCGGCGGGATCTTCGATCGCAAACGGAATTCGAAGATAAACCGACGTGCTCTGTTGATAAAGGTCCCCTTGAATATCGCCATCACTTCCGATGAAATTATCGTAGGGGTCGGTATTCGTGGTGGTGGCATACCCCACCCCCATCTCGGCGTTGCTCCAACTGCCATCCTCAAATGCCAACTCATGAAACGGAGAAGCTCCGCCCACATCGAACCTGGCATCTTCCGGAACCAAATAACTCACCGGAGCATCCGCCCCCACCAAAGTTACCGAACTGGCATCGACCGAGCCAATTCCAAACGAAACGTCCGGATACTGCACGGGATATGACGGCCCATAGTCAGACTCCACTGAGATGCCATCAGATTTCACCAAAGCTAGGTATTCTCCCGATGCACTGAGTTTGAAATCCGTGTGCAATTCCTGCCCCGCAATTGCACGATCTTTCCCCGAAGCAAAGATCACCAACGTTTCGCCCGGGACAAGGGTCACCTGCGGAATCAGCCACCGTTGTAGATCACTTGCATCATCGGTAAGGGCCCAACCGGACAAGTCAATTGTTCCTCCTGATAGATTAGAAAGCTCAATCCAATCAGAATTTTCACCATCCTCATCAGTTAAACCGGAAATATTCGAAGCGAGAAACTCGCTAATGACGACGTCTTGAGCATTTGCGGTGACGAAACCAAGAGCAAAAAGTGAGGGAATAAAAAATCGTAGGATCATGGATAAAGAAAAGGACGGGCCACGATTAAGAAGGACCGCCTTGGAAAAAAGTCTAAGAACAAGGACGACCTCTACCAACCTACTTCCGGCGGCGTGCAAGGAGAATCACTCCACCCAAAGCGATAAGGATACTTGAACCGGGCTCGGGAACCGCAAGAACAGTGACTTGAGATCCAACTGCGCCGTTAAACGGGTCAATCTGGATATTCACACCTTCTTCGGCCGAAACATCATCATTGATACTCGTATTGGAAGCCACCGTGGACACGCTTGAACCTGAAAAGTCCCAGTTGGCATCGTCAAACGCATTTGTTCCATTCCCCCCCTTCCAGAGAATCGCGGCTTGAGAGGAAACGCAGGAGATCGCAAGAAAACCGGCAACGTTTAAAACTACACTTTTCACAATAAATCTTCTTAGAAAACTATGCGGTAAAGCTCAACCGGAAAAAACAAAACTTGTCTGATCGGAACTCCTTGAAAACAAAAAGCCGGACGGTTTCCCGTCCGGCTTTTGAATGATTTACGAGAGGCAAACCGGCGATGATTTACATCATCCCGCCCATGCCACCGTGGTCGTGTCCGTGACCTGCGTCAGCAGGCTCGGGCTCGGGGATGTCGGTAATCAGGGCCTCTGTGGTGAGCATCAATCCGGAGATCGAAGCAGCGTTCTGGAGTGCAGAGCGGGTCACTTTGGTCGGATCAACAACACCGGACTCGATGAGGTCGACATACTCGCCAGTGGCGACGTTGTAACCTTCGTTGCCGGAAGCATTCTTCACCTTCTCGACGATGAGAGCACCTTCAAGGCCTGCGTTTGCCGCAAGCTGACGGAGAGGAGCTTCGATTGCGGAAATCGCGATCGAGGCGCCGGTTGCTTCGTCTCCGGAGAGACCAAGGTCACCGATCTGGCTGGTAGCACGGATGAGAGCGGTGCCACCTCCTGGGACGATACCCTCTTCCACCGCAGCGCGGGTGGCATGAAGGGCGTCTTCCACGCGGGCTTTCTTCTCTTTCATCTCGGACTCGGTCGCAGCACCAACATTGATGACAGCAACACCACCTGCGAGCTTAGCAAGACGCTCCTGGAGCTTCTCACGATCGTAGTCGGAAGTGGTGTCAGCGATCTGTTTGCGAATCTGTCCAACGCGGCCGGAGATGGCCTCGGAACCACCGGCACCTTCAACGATGACGGTCTCTTCCTTACCGATGGTGACGCGCTTAGCTTCACCAAGGTCTTCGAGTTCGATGTTCTCCAGCTTGATGCCGAGGTCCTCGGTGATGCAACGTCCACCGGTGAGGATGGCGATGTCTTCGAGCATGGCCTTACGGCGATCTCCAAATCCGGGAGCTTTAACAGCGGCGATGTTGAGAGTTCCGCGAAGCTTGTTCACAACGAGAGCTGCAAGAGCTTCTCCTTCGACGTCTTCCGCGATGATGAGGAGAGGCTTGCCAGTCTTGGCAATCTTCTCGAGTACTGGCAGGAGGTCCTTCAGATTCGAAATTTTCTTCTCGTTAATAAGAATGTAAGCATTCTCGAGGTTGCAATCCATGGTGTCCGGATCGGTCACGAAGTAAGGAGAGAGGTAGCCCTTGTCGAACTGCATTCCCTCAACGACGTCGAGAGTGGTCTCGATGCCTTTTGCTTCTTCCACGGTGATGGTTCCGTCCTTGCCGACCTTGTCCATGGCCTCGGCGATGATACCACCGATTTCCTGGTCCCAGTTAGCGGAGACCGTGGCAACCTGTGCGATTTCCTTGGAGTCAGAGACTTCCTTGGAGATTTCAGCGAGCTGGGCCACGATTGCTTTGGAAGCTTCGAGGATACCGCGCTGAAGGCTGATTGGGTTGGCGCCGGCTGTGACGTTGCGAAGGCCTTCTTTGTAGATGGCCTCGGCAAGCACGGTTGCAGTCGTAGTTCCGTCACCAGCGATGTCGGAAGTTTTGGAGGAAACCTCCTTGATGAGCTGTGCGCCCATGTTCTCGTAAGGGCACTCAAGCTCGATCTCCTTGGCCACGGACACACCGTCCTTGGTCACAGTTGGAGAACCGAATTTTTTGTCGAGGATAACATTACGACCGGAGGGTCCGAGGGTTGCCTTGACGGCGCGGGCGAGCTTCTCGACACCACGGAGGAGGGTCTGACGTGCTGCTTCGTCGAATTGGAGTTGTTTAGCCATATCTTTGTTTAATGTTTAAAGTTTAAGGGTGGGTTAATTAGTCTTCGAGGACACCGAGGATGTCCGACTGGGAGAGGATGAGTTGATCTTCTCCATTCACTTTGACGTCGGTGCCGCCGTATTTGGAGATGAGAACCTTGTCGCCGACTTCGACGTCGAAAACGATGTCCTTGCCATTTTCGTCAGTGCCTCCGGTGCCGAGAGCGGTCACTTCGGCTTCCTGGGGCTTTTCCTGAGCAGAGTCAGGAAGAACGATGCCTCCGGCGGAGACTGCTTCTGCTTCGAGCCGCTTCACGAGGACGCGGTTTCCGAGTGGTTTGATACTAGCCATTGTTTTTTCTATGTTGGTTGTTTGGTTGTTTTGCGCAAGTCCCTGATACAGGGAACCACGCGAGGGTTTTTCGTTTATTGAAGATTACTTGTCAGAAGTTTCAGCATCGACGACCTCTGCGTCGACAACCTTGCCCTTCGCCTGGCGGGGCTCACCATCTTCGTCATCAGCGGGCTCGACGTCCGGAGCGCCACCCATGTCGGGCATTGGGCCTCCGGCTCCCCCGGCCGCTTGCGCAGCCTGGGCGAGCTCGCCCAACGATTTCTCAAGATCTTCGGTGGTCGACTTGATGAGGTCGAGATCGTCGGCTTTGAGAGCACCTTTGACGGCGTCCAGCTTGCTTGTAAGCATTTCTTTGAGCTCGGCAGGAGCCTCCTCGGGAAGTTCACCAATCTGTTTCTCGACCTGATAGACCGTGGACTCGGCCTTATTCTTGGTGTCGACCGCTTCAGCGCGCTTTTTGTCTTCCTCGGCGTGAGCCTCGGCTTCGCGCTTGGCTTTTTCGATCTCCTCGTCGGAAAGACCGCTGGAGCCTTCGATGGAAATCTTCTGCTCCTTGCCAGACTTCTTGTCAGTCGCGGAAACGTGGAGAATTCCGTTGGCATCGATATCGAAGGTAACCTCAACCTGAGGCATGCCGCGTGGAGCTGGCTCGATACCGGAGAGCTGAAAGTTGCCGAGGAGCTTGTTATCAGCAAAGAGCGGGCGTTCGCCCTGACAGATCCGAATGTCAACGGCAGGCTGGTTGTCAGCTGCGGTTGAGAAAACCTGTGACTTCTTAACGGGGACAGTGGTGTTACGCTCGATCATGGCAGTGGCGCGGCTACCTTCGGTCTCGATGGAGAGAGTGAGAGGAGTCACGTCAAGAAGAAGAACATCCTTCACATCGCCTTGGAGAACACCGCCTTGAATTGCCGCGCCGATTGCGACCACTTCATCGGGGTTCACGCCCTGGTGAGGATCTTTGCTGGCCAGCTCCTTTGCAGTCTCGACGACCTTGGGCATACGGGTCATTCCCCCCACAAGAACGAGTTCATCAAGTTCGCCGGCACTTACACCAGCTTCCTTGAGGCAGTCAGTGACTGGCTTCTTAGTGCGGGTGAACAGGTGATCAGTGAGTTGCTCAAGCTTGTTACGCGAAAGACCAATCTGAATATGCTTCGGCCCGGTGGCATCCGCAGTGATGAAGGGCAGGTTGAGATCGTAGTTCTGTGAAGAAGAGAGAGCGATCTTGGCCTTCTCGGCCTCTTCCTTGATCCGTTGAAGAGCATCAGGCTGACCGGAGAGGTCAATGCCTTCCTTCTCTTTAAAATCCGCCACGATGAAATCAATGAGAGCATTATCCCAGTCGTCACCACCAAGCTGAGTGTCACCGTCAGTCGCAAGGACCTCGAAGACTCCGTCGGAAATCTCGAGGACCGAGATGTCGAAGGTCCCCCCACCGAGGTCATAGATGGCGACTTTTTGATCGGCTTTCGAGTCGAGTCCGTAGGCGAGCGAAGCTGCGGTGGGCTCGTTGATAATACGACGAACTTTCAGACCAGCGATTTCACCGGCAGCCTTGGTAGCGTTACGCTGGGAATCGTTGAAATAGGCAGGAACCGTGATCACAGCTTCAGTGATCGTTTCACCGAGCTTGGCTTCAGCATCTGATTTAAGCTTTCCTAGCACAATTGCTGCGATCTCTTGGGGAGAGAATACTTTCTTTTCACCTTCAACTTCGACCTCAATATGAGCGTCGCCGTTGTCAGCTTTCACGATGTTGTAGGGGACACGCTTGTCTTCCGAGGTGAGTTCCTCAAATTTACGCCCAATGAGCCGTTTCGCCGAGAAAACGGTATTTTTTGCGTTGGTGACAGCCTGACGCTTGGCGGCCTGACCGACGAGGCGCTCCCCGTTTTTAGCAAAAGCAACGACCGATGGAGTGGTGCGCGCGCCTTCCGAGTTTTCGAGGACGGTAGCCTCACCACCCTCCATCACAGACATGCACGAGTTCGTTGTTCCAAGGTCGATTCCAAGAATTTTACCCATAATATTTTCTTTCTAAGTTTTGAAGTTTGAGTGGCCGCAAATGTGCCGGCCAATTTTGCCAAGTCTATTGGCACGCAGCGTACCAAATGCTAAATCGTTGTAACTAAAAGAAATGAGCAGGGACAAACTACCGCACTCGAGTCAAAGTGTCACAGTTCCTCTTTCACGGAAGGACAATGTGACGCACCTGAATTCCATCACTTGCATCGCGCTCACATAGGAGAGCTCCTTCCGAGCCTTAATATCTAGCGCGGGAGCGGGCCTCTATCTAAAAGTCTCGCAAATCCCCGGTGACCTCCGGCGCGAAGCCCTTCATTCACTCCTCCTCGCTAAATGGATTCATCTCGCACCAATTAATGAACTGACCTTTGTGAGATTATTAGACAACTCGAAATAGCTTCTCAACGGTAGAACTTGCCCCACAGATCGAAGCGACCCTGATCGATAGACTTACCCTGACCACATCCCGCCCTCTAAGCCCGAACCCACCCTCGCCAGCCTAGGGCACCAAAATCTAAAATGAGGCCAAACGCAATCCAAAGAAAACTGGCCCCTCAAACCCTGCTCTTGAGATACTGGAGAGCTTCCGCTAGCGTTAACTCCGATGAGCAATTCTCCTCCCACAGCAGACAGCCCCGATGAACGGTTTGCTGCTTTTGTTTACTTTCAGGCGCAAAACGGAGGGCTTTTCCTCGGGCGCATCCCGAATCCTGCCACCGGCGAAACCAGTGTAAATATCAGGGCTGCAAAGAGCGTCCTCGATTCGTTGGAAATGCTCACTCAGAAAACGAAAGGTAACCTGAACCAAGCCGAATCCAACATGCTCAAGATTGCAACCGAAAACGTGCGTAAGCTTTTCAACGAAGTCTCGGCAGATCACCCTGACGCCAGTAATTCATGAATACCTTTGAACTCGGGGATTTCACTGTTGGCAATGGCGATCCTTTTTTCATTCTCGGCCCCTGCGGATTGGAGGGAGAAGACTTTGCCTGGCGCATGGCACGGGCTTTGAAAGAAATTGCGGAACGCCTTGAAATCAAATTTGTCTTCAAAGCTTCATACGACAAGGCCAACCGGACTTCGGTCGATTCATATCGCGGCCCCGGTGTCGACGAAGGCTGCCGAATTCTAGGCGAAATCGGCAGGGAACTCAGCGTCCCGGTCACCACTGACGTGCACACACCGGAAGAGATCGAAATCGCGGCCAAGCACATCGACTTCCTCCAAATCCCCGCCTTCCTTTGTCGCCAAACCGACCTCCTCGCCGCAGCAGCTAAAAGCGGTCTCCCAGTCAACGTCAAGAAGGGCCAATTCCTTGCCCCGTGGGATATCGACCCTATCCTTGGAAAACTTCGGCACTTCGACTGCCATCGATTCGCAATCACCGAACGCGGCACCACTTTTGGATACAACAACCTCGTCGCTGACATGCGCTCGTTACCTTGGATGCGAGAAAAAGGAGTCCCTGTGATTTTTGATGCCACTCATTCGGTGCAACGGCCCGGAGGACTTGGTGGCACCACCGGTGGCGATGGAAAGCTTGCTCCCGTTCTCGCCCGCAGCGCGGTCGCTGCCGGAGTCGATGGCATATTCATGGAAGTTCATGAAGACCCTTCCAAGGCTCTCTCGGACGGCCCCAACCAGATTTCACTCGACCAAATTGAAGAAGTGCTCATCCGCCTTCTCGCGATTCATCGCGCCGCTTATCCGGATTCATGAAGCTCGCCCTCCTTTTTTCTCTTCTATTCATCCTACCCTCGTGTCAGGAGGAGAGGAAGCGGACGAGACCGGAAAACCAGAAAAAAGCGAAGAGCGAAGACGATTCGGAAAAGGAAAAAAAATCTCTTCTTAACGTCCCTGCCGGCGCCGTCATGGAAGACTTGGTTCTCTCATATCATGATGATGATCAAAAAAAGATCTCACTCCTAACCATCAAGAAACTTACCGTCGCAGATGACTTCAGAACCGAAGAAGCCATCTTGAAGGGCGAAGACCTAAAGCTCTGGCTTTTTGATGATGAGGGGACCATCGCCAGCACGACAATCATCCCCATGGCAGACTACCTCGTTGAGAAGGAGCAACTTGTTGCCGAAAGCGAAATCTTGATGATTGGATCTGATGGGAAATTCGCGACTCAATCAAAAGGCGGCACCTTCTCTCTCGAAACAGGCCAAGCCTTCCTGCTGGGGCCAACCACATCAAAATTTAAATTCCCTCCAAAAAAAGAAAAGACAGCTCCATGAAACTTCGTCATCTCCTCACCCTCACTGCCATCCCAATTTTGGTGGCGGCTCCCCCACCTCGTGTCACCGATGAAGAGCTTGCACGTTTCGAGCGGCTGGTGAAGGTTAAAGCTCCCTTCGATCTCGGCGCGCTTGAGGGCTACGAGAAGGGTGAAGCACTCGGCAACGCTTCATCAAAGCGCATGGCGGATTTTTTAAGCTTAGTCGGTCAATCCGCACTGATCTCCCAGCTCAATGCCCCAACACCCGCAGGGGAAGAAGCCGATGACCCGCTCAAAGGCCTCTTTGAAGCAGAACCGGACACACTTCTCATAACTTGCAGCAAAGGAATCTATCTCGACGGAGAGAAATACGAAATCGATTACATGGGCAAAGTTAAAATCGAAGGCAAGGGCCTTGCCATGACCTGTGACAAACAACTCAAAGCTTTGTTTTACCCCCCCGAGAAGAAGGCAGCAGAAAAAAATCCTGAAACACAGGCAGAAAAAGAAACTGTAGAGCAGAAGGAAAAACAGGACCCACTCGCCAAATTTGGAGGATTCGGGGACCTCAAACAATTCATCGTAAGTGGAAACGTGCGAGTCAATGGCAAGAGCGAGGACGGCCAAAAAGTCTACATGGGCGGAGACAACGCTCTTTATGAAATGAGCAAGGATGGCGAACTCGAAAACTCCATGATTACTTTCCGCGGTAAAAAACTCGGATTTATGAGAGGAGACATCGCAGACAAGGAAGCCAAAAAAACTTCCTACGCCATGACTTCGGTTTCCGACGACGCCTGGATCAAAGCCGTCGTCAAAGGTGATGTCCTTTTTGTCGAATGGAGCCCTACAGGATGGCTCACGAAAGTTGTGCCTCAAAAGGGCGAAACAAAGAAATAGATATCTAATGAGTAACCCAACCCCTCTCCTGCAAGTCGAAGGACTCCAGAAATCATACGGCGGCCGAAAGGTTGTCGATGAAGTTGGACTTCGTGTGGATCCGGGCGAAATCGTGGGATTATTGGGGCCAAACGGAGCGGGCAAAACCACCACATTCTACATGGTTGCCGGCTTGATTCGCCCCGATCACGGTAAGGTCTCTTTTCTTTCGAAAGAGATCACCCGTCAACCCATGCACAAGCGGGCCCGCCACGGCATGGGTTACCTTCCGCAGGAGGAGTCCATTTTCCGCAAACTTAGTGTCGAAGACAACCTCCTCGCAGTTCTTGAAACACGCAAAGGGATGTCAAAAAAACAACGTGACGAGCGGGCCGACTTTTTACTCGATCGTTTCGGTATCACGCATGTTCGCAAGTCAATGGCGCTCGCTCTTTCGGGCGGTGAAAAGAGGCGACTCTCACTCGCCCGCTGCCTTTGCACCGAACCAAAACTCCTCTTACTCGATGAACCTTTTGTCGGTATTGATCCCATCGCCGTTCAGGAAATTCACAAAATTATTCGCGAACTCAGGGACAACGACGGCCTTTCCATCCTAATCACTGACCACCAGGTACGAGAAACCCTCGACATCGTCGATCGCGCCTCCCTTCTCGTCGAAGGAAAAGTCATGCTTGAAGGCTCGTCCGATGATTTGGTGAACGACGAAACGGCGCGTAAAATCTACTTCGGAAAGGACTTCCGATTCTAGCTGACAGCCAGAAACTTCAGCTTCTGAAATCAGCTCGAAGTCCAAAACCGGGAGCTTTTGACCACTGACCTCAAAGTGAAAACCCGACGAGATCAGAAATAACCCGGTCCGCTCCGCAGGCAACGAGTTCCTCTTCATTAAAATTGCCAGTTGCGACAGCGACACACTTTGCTCTGATCGCGTGAGCGCAGGCCACATCCTTCGGAGTGTCACCAATCACCAAAACTTCATCCGGTGAAAACTTTCGGCCAGTCGATTGCTCGACCCGCTCGAGAGCAATGGGCCCGAGCTCATTGCGGTCCCAGTGATCATCACCATATGCGCCAAATTGAAAATGCTCAGCGATTCCGTAGTGAGCCACTTTGATCATGCCCCCCCTTTTGATATTCCCGGTTAGGAGACCAATAGTATGACCATCGTCTTCCAGTGAAGCCAGAAGACTGGTCACCCCTTTGAGAAGGCGTCCACCATATTTGGGATCTCCAAGATTGGCTTGCATCCGGATCAAGTAAGTTTGGTAAAACTCCTCCTCCACTGCCAGATCATATTCCCGTCCAAAGTGTTCAAAAAGACCTCTCAAAATTCCGCCGTCAGTGCTTCCAGCGAGATCGAGGGGCGGACCTTCCCCGCCAAAAACATCAAAAGCCGTATCTTGTAAGGCCGCCAGCCCGGCACCTCCGGTATCAACCAGGGTGCCGTCAATATCAAAGAGAATCAGCATCAAAGGAAAGACCGAGGATTCTACTCCTCTTCGCTTCCGTGATTCTCTTCACTCTCTATATCATCCGAGTCGTCAAACTCGTGATCCTTGGCCTCATCCTCGTGAATGAGTTCGCCATGAGAAAGCATGAAACGACGTTCACGCTTTTCCGCAGGGATAGGAGAGAGAACCATCCCAATCGCACGGCCAGCCAGCTTGGGCTCCATGTCGACGTGAGACATCCCCGCGAGATCGTTTTTAACCCGCTCCATGACCTCAAAGCCGATGTCACGGTGAGCATTTTCACGACCACGGAATTGAAGCTGGACACGCACCTTGTTACCTTCGTCGAGGAACTTCTCGGCGCGGGCACACTTGATGTTGTAATCGTGCTCCTCGGTGCGGACACGAAATTTAACCTCCTTCATCTTCACCGGCCCCTTGCTCTTCGAAGTTTTCTTAAGCTTGGACTGTTCGTATTTATATTTTCCGTAATCGACAATCCGGCAAACCGGAGGATCAGCCTTGGGCGCGATCTCGACGAGATCAAGCCCCACGGACTTAGCCTTATCGATGGCTTCACGGGTCGTCATGACACCGAGTTGTTGACTATCTTCACCGTAAACAACACGGATCTTAGGAGCACGAATACGTTCGTTCACTCGGGTCATATCCCGACGTGCTCTTTTGAACTTCTTTTTCTTCTTAGCTATGGTCTTGGCAGGTTGTGGTTATCGCGGAGAGGACTCAAGAAGGCACGAGGCCACCCTAAATCCAAAAGGATCGAAGTCGCCCAAGAGTGGGCGCAGGCAAGATTCATCTCTCATACGTGGGACACGCGAAAGGATGACAACCGGCAATCAAAGCGAGCGGCTGGAGATGTCTTGGGAAATCTTACTGACGAAATCATTCGTGGAAATGCTGCCGAGATCGCCTTGATCTCGATGGCGCACGCTGACAGAGTTCTCCTCCACCTCACGGGCCCCAACTACCGCAAGGTAGGGAATTCGGTCCATGCGTGCAAGGCGAATTTTGGCCCCAATTTTGTCACCGGCGTGATCGACGGTAACGCGTGCTCCCGCTTCGGCGAGATTCTTGGCCAGTTCATCGGCCTCTTTGGAATACTTTTCGGAAATCGGCAGCACTCTCACCTGCTCGGGAGCGAGCCAGGTTGGAAACTTGCCTTCGAAGTGCTCGATGAGCAATCCGACGAATCTTTCCAGCGATCCAAAGGGAGCGCGGTGAATCATGACGGGACGGTGAGCCTTGTTGTCCGAACCGATATAGCTGAGATCAAAGCGCTCGGGCAGATTGTAGTCCACCTGCACTGTTCCCAGCTGCCAGTCACGCCCGATGACATCCTTAACCACGAAGTCGATCTTGGGGCCATAGAAGGCGGCCTCGCCCGGCTCCTCGGTATAATCGACACCAAGTGTCTGAACGGCTTCGCGCAGGGCTGCTTCGGCTTTGTCCCAATTTGCAGGATCTCCCACATATTTGTCGCTGTCCGGATCGCGGAGGGAGAGTCGCACGCCGTAATCGGTCATACCGAGGGTGTTGAGGACTTTTTTCACGAGACCAAGGCAGCCTTGAATCTCATCACCTACCTGCTCCGGGGTGCAAAAAAGATGGGCATCGTCCTGGGTAAAGCTACGAACACGGGTTAATCCGCCGAGTTCGCCGGATTGCTCCCAGCGATAAACAGTCCCAAATTCCGCAAGTCGCACCGGGAGATCGCGATAAGAACGATGCTCGCTGTCGAAAATCTTAATGTGGTGCGGGCAATTCATTGGCTTCAGGAGAAAGCCCTCGATCTCACCGGTGGAGATAAAGTTCACCAAATCACTGCACTTCGCGCCTTCTTCACCGAGCTGCCTCATGGCATCACGCTCCACGATGGGTGGAAATTGGCTATCCTCGTAATACGGGAAGTGGCCGGAAGTCCGGTAAAGATCCAGCTTTCCAATATGCGGCGTGAAGACCTGGAAGTATCCCTGCTTGTCGAGCTCCTCAGAAATGAAGTCCTGAAGCTCGCGACGAATAATTCCACCTTTCGGTTTCCAAAGTGGAAGCCCCTGCCCCACCGACTCGTCGAAAGCAAAGAGGTTCATCTCTTTGCCAAGGCGACGGTGATCACGCTTTTTGGCTTCCTCGAGACGCTCGAGGTGCTCGTCGAGTAGTGTTCGGTTCTTGAAACAAGTTCCGTAAATCCGCTGGAGCGACTGCTTGTCTTTGTCTCCTTTGTAAAAGGCACTGGCCACTGACATCACTTTAAAAGCCTTGCAGTTGCCGGTCCGGCCGACGTGTGGCCCCGCGCACAGGTCCCAAAAATCTCCATTTTTAAAAATCGAAATCTCCTCGTCCTCCGGAATATCGTTAAGAAGGTCGACTTTAAAAATCGATTCCACGTCTCTCTCTGCAACCGATGCCAAACGGCCCGACTTGGCTAGAGTCATCGCTTCGTCACGACTTACCACTATCCTCTCGAATGTGGCGTTTTCCTTCACCACCTTCTTCATCTCGGCCTCGATTTTCGAGAAATCATCGGGGGAGATCCGGTGCTTCAGATCAACGTCGTAGTAAAATCCACCTTCCACCGGGGGGCCGGCCGCAAATTGAGCATCCGGCCAGATCCGCGAAACCGCGGTCGCCAACACGTGAGCACAGGAGTGGCGCAGGCGCTCCAGATCTGACATTTGGTGGCGTTCTTCGAGGGTTTTCCGGTCTTTTTCGTCTGCCATGGGAGGCGGAGATAAAGCAGGTCAGCGCTGGAATTGCAAGCGTTGCTCACAGCAGAAATGCGAGTAACAATATAGCTCCGATGAGAATTCCGAACCTAGAGGACCGACTCGCCGCCCGCAAAAAGCCGGCAGGCTCACCTGTCATGTTTCAGACATGGAGCAATCTGCTTTTTCTCCACTGGGAAATTGACCCGGAGAAAATCGCCAAGAGAATTCCAGACCGTCTCACGGTCGACTTGCACCAAGGTAAGACATACCTCGGCCTCGTCCCTTTTTTCATGCAAAAGGTTCGGCCCCGATTCCTACCGCAAATGCCCTGGCTGTCCAATTTTCTCGAATTGAATGTCCGCGCCTACGTCCACGACGAGCACGGACGCCCGGGTGTGTGGTTTTTCTCTCTTGATTGCGACCAGCCCATTGCGGTGGAACTTGCCCGAAGATTTTTCCACCTTCCCTACCAACATGCCCGGATGTCGACCGAAGGCACTATCTTTCGTTGTCGGCGCAAGGGCCACGAAGAAAACGCTTTATTCGATTACAGCAGCTCAGGAATCCTGCGAACCGCCGAGCCGGGGTCCCTCGAATTTTTCCTCCTTGAACGCTACCTACTCTTCTCGGAATCACGGAGAGGCAGGATTCATTGCGGCCAAGTTCACCACGAACCCTATCAATTCGCAGATGCTAAGATCGCTGAATATAGCACGGCACCAGTCGAATGGGAAAACTTTCCGATGAACGGCGCTCCCATCTCCCAACTCCACAGTCCCGGAGTTCCAGTGAATATCCACCCTCTTCGGTCGGTGGAATAAGATCCGAAAAAGCACGATTTCGGGCAAAGAAAAAGAGCGACAGGGTCACCCCTGCCGCTCTTCACACCTACGATCCCAATCGCAATGGATTGTGTTATCTAACCTCAAGAAGCCTTTCTCGAAAGAAAAGTCGCTATCGGCTTCTCCCTTTTACGCAACTTTTTACGCATTTTATCAAGCGCAATGTTTTGTAATTGGCGAATTCTTTCTCTTGTGACCCCAAATTCACGTGCAACTTCCTCTAAAGTCATGGCAGTTTTACCTCCAAGTCCATATCTGGCGGTGATAATTTGAGTTTCCCGTTCATCAAGAATTTCAAGTAAGACATCGAGCTGATTCAGCATATTTTTATCAGAGAGAGCCTCAAAAGGGTCCTCAGCGTGCTCGTCACCGATAATTTCAGCGAAACTGGAGCTATCTTCATCCCCTACCAAAGCATCGAGAGAGGTCGGACGTTGAGCCGCCCGCTTGAGGATCGACAACTTTCTGGGAGCTAATCCTGTCTCTTCGCATAATTCCTCGTCTGTCGGTTCACGGCCGTATGATTCTGCCAACAAAGTCATTACTCGACGCAATTTGGCGATTTTATCCACCATATGAACCGGTAGCCGGATCGTCTTGCTCTGGTTTGCAAGAGCCCGCTTGATGGACTGCTTGATCCACCATGACCCATAAGTGGAAAGTTTCCCCCCTTTTAAGGGGTCAAAACGCTCAACCGCCTTCATTAGTCCGATATTTCCCTCCGAGATCAAATCCATCAGGGGAAGACCAAAATTTGAGTAATCCTTGGCGATTTTTACAACAAGTCGCAAGTTGGCTTTTATCATGCGTATTCTTGCGTCTTTATCGCCATTCCTAATCAAGCCAGCCAATTTAATTTCTTCCTTCGCAGTCAGCAAAGGAGTCTCGCTGATTTCGCGCATGTAGAGGCGCAAACTACTGTCAATATCGTGGCGAGAAGAATTCGTCTTCGGAGCTTTTGTTGTAATATTCATAGCTTTGTTCCTTGATTATGCGATCTCGACCATGCCCTTTGTGCATTCATCGTAATCACAATGTAATCTCAAAAATTCACAAGATATGACGCATAACAAATGACTTCGTTACAATATTCTCAAAAATATTTTATTTTCGGAGGGGCTCCTCCCTTTCTTTTAGACGGCGTCAACACCCCGTTCCTGACCGACTTTTAAAGCTGACAGAGCCTCTCGACTGGGCTTTTTTACATCCCAACCTTTTAGCTAACTCAAGAAGGAGAAACAATGACGTTCAAATCCAGCCTCGCCCCCGGACTTTCGGTCTTGATTCTCGCATCCTGCTCGGAAGACTCGAAACTAGGGCAAACCAGCCCGAATGAGCCTACCAAAGCAAGCTGGGAGCCTCCGGAGTGGTCAAAAATAGGACCCGAGATCGAGGCCACACCTCTAGATGTGTCCACGGAAAGTCTTAATTCCCTTTTTACCAAGATCAATGGCAGGGAAATTGGGATTGATTTTAAAAACCAACTCGATCGCGAAAACATTAAAAACTACCTCCTCACCGGAGCAGGCCTCGCAGTGGGAGATATCGACGGCAATGGACTCCCCGATCTCCTCTTGGTCTCCCAAGATGGCCCCAACAAATTACTCAAGCAAACTGCCCCGTGGACATTTCTCGACGTCACCGCCACCTCCGGCCTGCGCGATCTCAAGGTTTGGGGCTCAGGAGCAGCCTTTGCGGATTTTGATAATGACGGCGACCTTGACCTCTACCTTTGCAACAAAGCCGCTTACGACGAAGTCTATATTAATCAAGGAGACGGAACCTTTAAGGGCAGCACGGTGGGAACCGGAAATTCTGCGCTGAGAGCCCCGACGATGGTCGCTTTTTCCGACTACGACCTTGATGGCGACCTTGATTTCTATCGGACTGAAACCCGCCTGCTCGGACTGAGTGAAATGTTTGGGACCAAAATCGACCTGGTGAAGGATGCGGAAGGTCACTGGCAGCCTCATTCAAAATATGGGAGTGAATTTGAAATCATCGATGGCGTCCCGCGCGAGTTGGGAACCCAGGACATTCTTTTCCGAAACGAGGGAAGCACCCCCCAGCAACCTTTCCGCTTTCGGGAGGTCACTTTTCAGGCAGGCATCTCAAAGTCTCTCGACCACGGCCTCGCGGCAGTTTGGTGGGATTACAATAATGACCACTACCCTGACCTCTACGTCTCCAATGATTTCCACACTCCCGATCGCCTCTACCTGAACAATCAGGATGGGACCTTTTCGGAGCAATCAGAAAACGCTCTTGCCTACACGTCCTGGAGCTCGATGGGTAGTGACTTTGCCGACATCAATAACGATGGTTGGTTCGACTATTTGAGCACAGATATGTCAGCGACCACCCACTTCAAGCAGAAGACAATGATGGGTGCCATGACAGACACCGCATGGTTCCTCGATAACCTTGAACCGCGGCAATACATGCGCAACGCGATGCACGTAAACACCGGAACCGGTAAGTTTCTCGAGATCGCCTTCTTCAGCGGGATCGATAGCACTGATTGGACCTGGGCCGGGATGTTTGGAGACCTGGATAACGACGGCTTGGAAGACGTTTTTTTCACCAACGGAATCGAACGAAACGTTCAGGACTCGGATATGAACCTCCAGATTATGGCCGCCAAAGAAACTGGGGCGACACCCGAAGAACTCAAGGAGATGTTTCTCGATGGACCTCGCTTCAAAGAGCGAAATCTTGCCTATAAAAACGAAGGCGATCTCCGATTTTCAAATTTATCGGCAGCATGGGGACTCGATGATTTAAGCGTGAGTCACGGTGCCGCACTGTGTGATCTGGATCGCGACGGAGATCTTGATATCGTCGTTAACAACATGAATGACCCTGTTGGGATCTTCCGTAATAATGGAACTCAAAATGCCATCCTGGTCAGCTTACGAGGCATTAAAAACAACCGCTTTGGCCTAGGTTCCAGGGTAGTCGCGGAGTTGAAGAACGGCACGAAAATAAGCCGTATTT
Source organism: Akkermansiaceae bacterium (assembly GCA_039768565.1). Lineage (GTDB taxonomy): Bacteria > Verrucomicrobiota > Verrucomicrobiia > Verrucomicrobiales > Akkermansiaceae > SW10. The sequence goes on from JBDNAG010000053.1 coordinate 27,912, forward strand.
TAACCAGTTCGAGAGGCTACATGTCAGGCTGTGAACCCATAGTCCACCTTGGTATTGGGGAAGAGGCCGGCATTCGAAAGCTCACCATCCAATGGCCCGGAGGTCACGAGCAGTCCTTCGAAAACCTGGAGTGCGGAAAACACTACCGCATCACTGAATCAGAGAATACCAAAACAACACCGCCAGTCTTCAAAATCACTCCTCTTTTTGCTGACCAAACACAAGAAATGGGCATCGACTTCGAGCACGAAGAGAACTTTTACAACGACTTCGTTTCCCAACCCCTCCTGCCAAACCGCCTGTCAAGATTTGGCCCCGCTCTCTCTATCGCCGACGTAAATGGCGACAAGCGGCCAGATATCTTCTGGGGAGGCGCAGACGGTTTCGATTCCCGACTCTCTATCCAGAAAGAAGATGGAACCTTTCACCCGGCCCGCATGCCCCTGCCCCTCCAGCATGGCGATTTCGAAGATGTCGCCTCTGCCTGGTTTGATGCTGACAGTGACGGCGATCTCGACCTTTATGTCGTTTCAGGTGGGGCCAGCCACGAGGCCTCCTCCAACCACTACCGGGACCGTCTTTATTTCAACGACGGCACCGGAACCCTGAGCCCGGCAACTATAGGAATCATCCCAAGGGTGAGATCCAGCGGGAGCTGCGTAGCTCCGTGCGATTATGATCGCGATGGAGACATCGATCTCTTTATCGGCGGAAGGCACGAACCGGACCGATACCCCACTACGCCTGAATCCTACCTCCTCGTGAATGACGGAGGTCGCTTCACGAGAATGGCATCCCCCATGGATCAAGCCGGACTTGTCACTGGGGCCGTTTGGGCCGATCTCGATGGCGACAAGCGGCCCGATCTCGCTCTCTCGACGGAGTGGGGGCCGGTCAAAACGTTTAAAAATGCGGCGTCTGGATTTGTCGAAACCACCTTGCAAGCCGGACTCCATGATCATACCGGCTGGTGGACCTGCGTCGAAGCCGCTGATCTCGATCAAGACGGCGATCTCGATCTCATCGCAGGGAACTTTGGCCTCAATACAAAGTATCACGTCGATAAAGAACATCCCGCCACCCTCTTTGCCTCCGATTTTGGCGGTCAAGGGAAGCTGCAATTGGTGGAAGCCAAGCTCAGAGATGGCAAACTCCTGCCTGTTCGTGGTCGGAGTTGTTCTACCACCGCAATGCCTCACCTGAAGAAGAACGCCCCCACCTACTCGGCTTTCGCCCTAAAATCCTTGCCTGAACTTTATTCTCCGGAAGCACTGGACGAAGCCCTTCGTTTCGAAGCCAACACCCTCGCTTCAGCCATCCTTCGCAACGACGGGTCTGGAAAATTCACTTTTGAATCCCTGCCCACTCTCTCTCAACTTGCTCCGGCCATGTCGATCGCCCCCGGTGATTTCAATGGTGATGGCAAGGTTGACCTCGCCATCGGCCAGAACTTTCATGATGCCCAGCGAGAAACCGGCCGCATGAATGCTGGTCTTGGGGTGATCCTCACGAATGCTGGAGGTGGTAAATTCGAGGAAGTTTGGCCCACCAAGAGCGGCTTTCATCATCGGGGAAACCTTCGACAACTTCGAGCGATCGATCTCGATGGCGATGGCGTTCTTGATCTGATCTCCGCCAATAACGGCCAAACTCCGGTCATTCACCTCGGAAATTTCAAAGTTCCGGATTGACAGATGAATGGAGATAATCGGAACATAATTTGTAACACATATTATGAGCCGATTTGTAAAACCAACAACAATCCTATTTCTCTCCGCGGGAAGTCTTCTCGCGCAGAGTGCGATTAGCATCCATAGCGAAGACTTCGAAACCGGAGGAACCAACTTCACCTCGGGCAATGCCAATATGACTTTTGATATTGTCGCTGATCCTGGCGGAGCAGCCTCCCAGGGTATGGTTGGCGTGGGCGACCTTGGAATCGTTCGCCAACGATGGGGGTCGATCACCTCAACACCAAACAGTATCACTCTTCCCATCGGGGTGGAGCCCGGAGTGTCTACTTTCACAGCCTCGATGAAGGTTTTTTACCCCTCCGATACAACTTCCACTCCCCCCGACCGCACCGGCTTTATTCTTCGCTGGAACGGTGTAAATCAACAAAACAGCAATATCTACTACACCAAAGACGATATTCCGGCTGACACGTGGACAGATTTGGTTTTGACGGACCTCATCCCAGCGACCGATGCAAACGGCGAAGCTGTAACATCAGTCACCATCATCATTTCGTTCGATGATCAGGACGATGATTCAGCGGCCGGAACGGCCGTTTTCATCGATGATTTTAGTCTCAAAGCCACAGTCTCGGTAGACGACCCGAACCTACCTGTCCCTGGCGATTTTGGATTTGGAGAAATCGACCAAAATGGAGGCCCAATCACCAAGCCCCTGGTCCTCGCAAACAGTGGAACGAGTAATACCCTGACCATCACTGCCGTCGATCTTACCGGCCCAAGCGCGGATCTCTTCTCCTTGTCAGATCTCGCTCTTCCCCTTAATATCCTTCCCGGCGAGAGCGAAACCCTCACCGTCGCAATCGATCCAGGCGAAACTCTGGGTCTCATCACCGCTTCTTTGGCCATCGCCTCGAACGACCCGACGACGCCGAACGCCAACACCAATCTCACCGCGACATCGGTAGAACCCTTCATCGGCAAGGAACTCATCGTCAATGGAGATTTTGAAACCGGTAATTTGGACGGGTGGAGACAAAATAATCGCTTTAACTACAGCGATGCCGCTTCTCGCAGTGGAGATGGCTCTGCCGTCTTTAATCTGGCCGGAGGCGCTCAATGGGGAGAAGCCCGGACGAGTATTGACAACCCCGATCCAGTCCAAAGCATCCCAATCACCGAGGAAATGATTGGAAAGAACTATTTCTACAGCGCCTGGTATTATCGCCCAGCCACCGGAGGACCTGCCGACAATGATACGGTTCAAGCCATCTTCCGCTGGAATTCCAAGAACCCGGGAAACCATACCGACGGACAAAAAACCGTTGGCAGTCTTCCCACTGATTCCTGGGTCCGCTTCACCCACAGCGGCATCATTCCTGCGACGGATAATGATGGCCTCCCCGTAACCCACTTTGTCCCTCTCTGGAGCTTTCAGGACGTTGGCAGCGACGCGGTCGGAGGAGAAATCATGTATATGGATGACATCAGCTTTAAGGTGGATGTTCCTTTCATCGAACCGATTGCTCCCCTTGAAATTACCGACATCGTAGTCGATACCGCCAACAACCTAGTGACCTTTAACTACAATGCGACCATTGGGGCAAACTACGCCATTGACCGAAGCACAACCATGCTACCCTCCGGCGAACCTGGAGGCTGGCTGGAGATCGAGGAATCGATCACCGCTGACGAAGTTCTTGAGAGCTTCACTGACAACGGTGCACCGGCAGCAAGCAAAGTCTACTTTTACCGGGTCCGTATTGCCACCGAGTAAAATCGAGGTAAGCAGCGTAAATTCACTCAAATAAAAAAGCGGGGCCGGACAGGCCCCGCTTTTTGTTTGGAATCGTGCTTCGATTCTCAAATTTTTTAAATTACGCATCAAGGCTATAAGCGGTCTCGCCATGCTCGGCAGAATCAAGCCCTTCAGCTTCGTCTTCTTCCGAGACTCGCAGGCCCACGGTCTTTTTAACGATCAACACGATAATAATCGTGGCAACTGCGGACCATACGATAGTGATTCCCAGGGACTTCAACTGGACAACAAGCTGCTCTATGCTGGTGTATGTATCGCCAGTCTCAGGGTTTTCGCTGAGCCCGAGCCCACCGAGAACACCTTCAACACCGAGAAATGCAACCATGATGGTTCCAAGGATGCCACCCACACCGTGGACGGCAAAGACGTCAAGCGAATCGTCGATCTTCAGCTTGTTGCGAACAATTCCGCACATGAAGTAGCACACAATCCCGGCCGAAGCCCCAATCACCAGCGCCCCCATTGCCCCAACGTTGCCTGAAGCCGGCGTAATGGTAGCCAGTCCAGCCACCATTCCGGTCGCAATGCCCACAACTCCGGTTTTACCGGTCTGGATGCGCTCAACGATACACCAAACAAGCGCTGCTGTAGCGGCCGAGATGTGGGTCACCAGCATAGTCATCCCGGCGGCCCCACTTGCGCCCCCTTGGGAACCCGCATTGAATCCAAACCAACCCACCCAAAGAAGGGAGGCTCCAATCATCACAAGGCCCGGACTGTGCGGAGGGTGAAGGTTCTTCGGAAAGCCGTGACGAGGTCCAATCATCTTTGCTAGGACGAGCGCAGAAACACCAGCCGTTGCGTGAACCACAATTCCGCCGGCAAGGTCGATCACCCCCCAATCGGCCATGATTCCTCCACCCCAAACCCAGAAAACGGCCGGTGCGTAGACCAAAGCCAACCAAAGGGCAGTGAATACCATCACTGCCGCAAACTTCATGCGCTCAACAAATGCTCCAACAATCAGTCCCGGAGTAATAATCGCAAAGGTCATTTGAAACATGACGAAGACCGTCTCCGGAATCCCGCCGGTCACACTATCCAGACCAACACCTGAAAGGAAGGTTTTGCTGAATCCCCCAACCCAATCGCCACCCTGATCATCAAACGACATCGTATAAAGGAAGGCCACCCACATCACCGAGGCCAGAGCCGCGATCGCATAGCAGTGCATCAGCACCGAGAGAACATTTTTAGCCCTCACCAAGCCAC
>JBDNAG010000054.1:0-33965 GCA_039768565.1 Akkermansiaceae bacterium
AACCTAACTCATGAATTCGGACTGCGTTCCTATCGTTACCCTTTGCGGCTTCCTTGGCTCAGGCAAGACCACGCTCCTCCGGCGTTGGCGACGCGACGAGGCGCTGAAAGATGTTCCAGTAATCGTTCACGACTTGAGTGAATTTGGGCTCGATGCGGAACTGCTCTCGGATGAGGATTCCTCCCCTTCTCCTGGTCGTCTCACAGGCGGCGTGGCGGCGTTGCACGGGAGCCATGCACGCGAACAACTTCATGACTCGGCAGGAGCAGCTCTCAAAGAGATTTCTGCACTTAATCCTGTCCCGCCTCTCGTTCTCTGCGAGAGCACTGGTGCAGCCCGTCCGTGGCCGCTAATCAAGGCTCTGACCCAGAATAAGCGATTCTACCTTCGCCACTTCATCGTTACTGTCGACGCCCTTAATCTCCATCGCGACTTTGCAGATGGCAGAATTCTTACCGGCGCATCCTTGGATTCTCAAGATATTGCGCTGCGCCATGTCGGCGAAGTCCTCGCGGAACAAATTGCCTTCGCCAGCGTAATCATTCTCACCAAAATCGATACCGTTCCAAATAGCAGCGTAGAAGCTCAAGTTAAAGCCCTCCAGAAACTCCAACCACAAGCGACTATTGGGCTCTCGGCTCAGGCTGGAATTCTTTTGCCGCAACTCGAAGCGACCCCGGCCCCAAAATTCTCTGTCTTAGAAAGTCGAGCCAATGAATTCGGCCTCACGCAAAAATTCGCTACTGTCGACAGGGTGGATGCAATCGTCATACGCGACCCTCGGCCCTTTCATCCAGAGAGATTATATGAAGCTTGTCGCAACAAAATGGGGACTGGTCTTTACCGAACCAAGGGGTTCCTTTGGCTCGCCTCACGCCCTCGGGACGTTTTACTTTGGCAGCAGTCGGGCAGCCAGATTGCACTTGAATTGACAGGTCTCTGGCGCGCCGAACTTGCTCACAATCGAGATGGCAAACTCTTACCTGAAGAGATCGAGCACTTGAAAGCATTGCTTGAAACCAAACATCCACTTTTCGGTGATCGCCACAACGAACTCACGCTCATTGGCCTCGAAGCGGACCGTGAGTCTTTCGCCTCGTCCTTACAGGATGCCTTTTGCACGGACGATGAAATTACGGCCTGGCAAAGAGGTGAGACTTTCCCTGACCCTTGGCCTAGTTCCCTCCGCCAGGTCAAGTAATAGTGATTCCCATTTTTTCTTCGAATTGAGTTCATTGGAACATCGTTGAAGGATGTTGAGAATGGAATGAATGTGAGCGCAGGAAACATTTGCCCCGAGGAAAATCGTCAGCGTATTGGAAAGACTGTCCAGAGGCATCCCTGGATCCCGCAGGAGATATCCTGATGATGCAGTCGAGGCCAGGCTTCCCTCTGCAGTGAGGAGTTTGTAGACCAACTAGTCCCACGGAAGATTCGCCGTAATCTGATCCTTGATCCATCGTTCGTAATAGTGGAACTGAGACCACTTCAAAATACTCTTGTGTCTCACCATATCCGCCAGCCAGTTGAACTGATGTGATCGATAACCGTCAGATAGCCCCAATTGATCAATCAACCGCGCTCGGTCAACTGCACCGGATGCATTGCTGATTTGTTCATCACTGAACCGCAAGGACTTCACGGACTCTTGCCCAAAACTCGCCCCCGCGAGAAGAACTATCAATGTCACTGCTCCAAAACTCTTCAATCTCATAAAACTACTTCTCCGAGGTATTTTGACCGTTCGTCTTGGCCTCCTCACGAGCCTTTTTACGCGCCTCGCGCTTCGCTTTTTTCTTCACCTTGTTGTCGGGAGAAGGCTCCTCGGCTTCTCCCGGGTTCCTCTTTAACCCTTCCGGCACTATCACCTTTTTCCCTTTGATCTCGATCTGTTTTACCATTGCGATCTGCTCATTAATTTGACCAGGCTTCGCGGCGTTTCCTCCAGGAAGGAACTCGCCAAACGGTCGACCGATCGTCTCGAGGTCCTGTTGCAAGAGATTCCGCATTTCTCTCACGCGAGTGGCCTGACCTTTTTGATTCGCCAGGTTCTTCATTTCCTTCGGGTCACTCTTTAGGTGGTAAAGTTGATCTTCGTCAAAGAAACCGGGTCGATCGGCCCCTCTAACGCCGATGCCCAAACGACCGATGTAGGACATAGCTTTGGGTAGGTTTTGCGGCGTAGCTTTTTTGATCGCTGCGATTTGTTCCTTGGTATGGCGAACGGCAATGTAGGTCCAATCTTTAGTGACCGTTGCCCGCGCTGCTCCCATTTCGAGATAAAGATGACTCCTCCAATCACTGGCTTTACCCTCCCTGAAAAGTGAAGTGAGACTTCGTCCATCGATCCGGTAAGACGCCGGCTTCTCGGCTTTACCCAACTCGAAGAATGTGGGCACCAGGTCGATGTTTTGTACGAGTTCTTCGCATGTCTGTCCTGCTGGAATTCCTCTGGGCCAACGCATGATCATGGGGACTTGAGCCGCACCATGGGAAAAAACGGAGGCTTTTCCATCGCGACCATGATCTGGCGCAAAGATCACAAGCGTGTTGTCGTCGATTTCGAGTTCCTTGAGTTTCCGCATCACGGCCCCGAGCGAATCGTCGATCCACGCTTCGCCGGCCACGTGGCTGTCTGGGTCAAACCCTTTTTCCTTGATGGTTTTGAGAAGTTCGGCGCGAGGGGTCATGACCTCGGGAAGGCTTTTAACTTCCCCCTCGCCGGTGATGAGCGGATGATCCATGGATTTTCGCCAAGACTTATCGGGCCCATGCAGCAGAGTGCTGCAGAGATGAAGGTAAAACGGGCCGTCTTTGTTCTCTTCAATAAATTCCAAAGCCGCCACCGTCGTCCACTCGGGGTTATGTTCGGAGTATGGCTTGGGCGTATTCTCCGCGTACACGTTCTTCGCCCAGGAAAAGCCCAACGATTCAAGGTAGCGACGCATCCAGCGTTCGTTGTGCTTGAATTGAGCCGAGGATTCCGGCCCGGGACGCGCGTCCTTGGAGATGTCGATCCATCCGTTCTTACCTTTATAGAACTCCGGAAAGTCCGACTTGGAAGTGAGATGAAATTTCCCAACGAACCCAGTTGTGTAACCGGCTTCTCTGAGAATATTTCCAACGTTCATTTTGTCGTGCTCCAAGGCGACATTGAACCCGGGAAGCCCCTGGTTCTTGATGTCCCCGACTGCTTCGGCGTAGAGCTTACTGTATGAATTTCCCGCATAACGACCGGTCAGAAAGCTATATCGGGAAGGAGTGCAAACCGAGCTGCTAACGTAGGCGCGGGTGAACTTCATGCCCTCCTCTGCCATACGATCTAGGTTGGGAGTGTATGTTTCGCCCCCAAATGCAGCGATGCTCGATGGGTTCTGATCGTCGATCAGAAACATAATAATGTTGGGACGTTCTTCGCGATCGGCTGAGGCGACCATTACCGACAGGCAGAGGAGCGAAAATGAGAAAAAGGATTTCATGGTGAGATTAATCAAGTGGAATACGTTCCGCACAGGGCGGATCATTTCGATGGTTCAGGAGTTGGGCTGCTCTTCTTTGCTTCGCGTTCCTTGATACGATCAGCTTTCTTTTTCTCGCGTGCCGCTTTCTTATCTTTATTCGACATTTTTTTGGCGGGCGCACCGACATCAGGCTTCCAGCGTTTGGCCTGCTTACTTACCGGATCTGCCATCTCGTCGAGCCATGTATTGTATTTGGCGGTGAGTTCGGAAACCACTTTCGGGTGTTTGGCCGCGAGGTCTGTTGTTTCGCCGAGGTCTTTTTCGAGATCGAAGAGTTCAGTACGTTTTTTCTCTGCGACCAACTTCCAATTCCCGGAACGAATGGCCCACTTTCCTTTTTCACCCGCAGAGCTCCAATACAATTCGTCGTGGAGTTTGTCGGTCTTACCTTTGAGGGCGGGCAGGATGCTCTTGCCGTCCAAGGCTTTGTCCTTCGGCATCGGAAGCCCGGCCGCGTCAAGGGCGGTGGCAAAGAGATCGATCGACCACATGGGAACGTCACACTTCTTCCCGCCTTTTAGTTGGTCGGGCCACGAGACAACGAAGGGAACATGAACTCCACCCTCGTAGTCCATCTGCTTGAAGCCACGAAGCGGAGCATTGTTGGCGCTCATGGCCCCCGAACCGCCATTGTCCGTGAGAAAGATGAGCAGGGTATTGTCAAAAAGGTCGTGCCTTTTCAGCGAGTTCACAATCTCGCCCACTCCGAGATCGAGATGCTTGATCATGGCCATCAGAGTATCGCGTTTCTTGTCCCCGGTCACATTCTTGATATCTTCCTCGGGAGCTTCCGGTGGCGAATGCACGGCGTTGTAGGCGACATAGAGAAAGAATGGATTCTCCTTGTGGCGATCGATAAAGTCGACCGCTTCCTCCGTGATTCGAGTGGTGAGGTAGCCCTCTTCGTTGATCGGTTTAAAGCCGCGGTATATGGGATGATCCATATCCGAGTGGTCAAAGTAGGGATGTGCCCCGCGCCCCATAAAACCATAGAATTCATCGAAGCCCCGATTCATTGCGTGATACTCTTTCGTGAGTCCGAGGTGCCACTTGCCCAAGGCGCCGGAGACGTAGCCGCCTGGCTTGAGTCGTTGAGGAATAAACACCTCATCAAGCGGAACGCCTGATCCTCCCTCGCCGGCGGTATAGATTCCAAAGCGTTGCTGGTAACGACCTGTCATTAGCCCGGCACGAGTCGTCGAACACACGTGCCCACTGGTGTAGCCCTGAGTACAGATGATGGACGAATGAGCAAGGGCATCGATATTCGGCGTACTAACTTCCGGTGGAGAATGGGGATTGTAGCTGACGTCGGCATAGCCCTGGTCGTCGCTGAGAATGATGACGATGTTCGGTTTGTCTTCCGCCAAAACAATGGAAGGTATTCCGCTCAGGCTGAAGACTAGTGTATATAGGATGTATCGAAGTTTCATCGTTACTTTTAAGATTTAGTTCGGTGGAGTAATGTTAAAAAGATGCTCGATCTGTCCGCTGGTCAGAGCGGATTCGAAGAAGGCGAGTTCGTCGATCCGTCCGTGCCAAAAGCCTGATCGTTGATGGCGTCTCCTACCGTCGGATTTCTTGGGTGTTCCCCCGATGCTGAAAGGCTTGTGTGCTCGTGCTTGAAACCCATCCATTGGCTCTGAGGAAACGAGGACTCCGTCTCGGTATAGCTGCAAACTTTCACTGGCCTTAACAACGGCAACATGCGTCCAGTCCTCGAGCGGCAAGGGTGACGAGTCTACGATTTGTAAAGATCGCTCTTCGTTCACGAGAGTGAAACCTAAATGCCCATGATCACCAACAAGCCCCAAGCGAAATGTCTCATCGCCCGAGAGACTCATGTCTGAGACAAGAACGGCATCCCTTGGAAAGGTCTTGGTGCGGATCCAAGCCATGATGGTGAACTCTCTTGTTGGTAGTTCGAGGCCCGGAGAAATCTGTGCATACCCTCCCCTTCTGGGTCCATCCAACCGAAGAGATGAACCGATACGACCGGGAGCGAATGGCTGGCGCCGCTTAACTCCTTTCACTACTGAGGCCGTATGTTTCTGGCCTTTGGAAGCATCCTTCAAGGTCTGTCCGTCGTCGATGACCGCCATGCGATAGTATGCGAGAGGCAGGAGTTCACGAACGCTTCCGCTATAGCTTGGATCCGGCTCATCGAGGCTTCTGAGAAATCTCTGGTCGTCTACCGAGATGCCGAGAGGAATGAAGGACGAGTGATTGATGCGAGTCGCTTGATTCGTAACCAGACGAACCGGATTGATCAAGGGATCCTGCTCCCTGGGTCGCACTTCCACTTCACCCTTGAACACGTGGACTTCACTACTGCGTTCGCCAACGACTTCGATGGCGAATTCCGTGCCGTAATCAACCACTTCCGCATCGGGAGTTTCCACAGTGAAGCCGATCCCCTCTGGGGGGACATTGGCGGCCAGACGCCCTTCGTTCAAAATCATGAACTCAGGGCTATGAATTTCGAAAAAAGCCGGTGCTTCGATGACCACTTCGACGCCTGATTCAAACGTAATTTGAACAAGGCCTTCATCGAGTTGATAACTACCGGTTCGCACGGCACTGCCATTGACAAAGTCAGACGATGCGCCGAAGAGCTCCAGACTGGCGGCCACACTCCGGGTCAGAGAAGCGACCGGTTCGCCTGGTTTCATCTTTGATGAAGTCCCCCATGGTGACCACAGAACTAATCCGGCCAGCACCAAGGCTACGGCCATGGCCAATGGTTTCCATATGCGGAAGGAACTTGAAAGAAGTTCGGGCGTGCTAGAAAGATCCGGCAACTGGTGTTCCCCCAATACGCCGTGCTCCCACGCAAGCATGGTGTGCATCTGGCAGTATTCGAGATACTGTTGTTTTGCCTCCGGAGACTGCTTCATTAGCTCCACCAAACGGTGGCTTTGTTCCGACGAAAAATCGCCCTCCGTCAGTTCCATCAGGAGAGACTCCAGTTCGTTCTCCTCTTGTTTCGTCATACCGTTTCCTCCGAGGGTTGACGTTTGACGCATTCGATCAGAGCTGCGCGGGCTCTGAAAAGAGCCTGCTTGATTGAATTCTCTGACTGACCGCTTTGAGAAGCGATGGATTTTAGCGTGGCCCCTTCGGTATATCGCCGGCGGATGAGCACCTGATAGCGTTCATTGAGTTTTTCAATGCAGTCGCTCAAAAGTCGTTGTTTTTCCTCCTGCGACTCGCACTGCTGCTCCGCGTCTTCAGCAACGCCATGCAGGAAGGAATCGTCGAAGACAAGGCGATCGCGGGTAAGTTTCTGGCGATGTGCCATAACCTGAAAGTAGGCGACTTTGAGCATCCAGGCCCCGAAATTGGTGCCGGGTTCGAAGTCATGCGCCTTACGCCAGAGAACAGTATTGGTCTCCTGCATGACGTCTTCCGCCTGATTGCGGTCGCCAAGAAGAGACAGCACATACGCGTAGAGCCGGCTCTGATGACTGGTCAGAAGCTGAACGAATTCTAGAGATGGTTCTGGTCGTTTTCCGGGCATGTATTTTCGTGATTAATACCGGCTGTTCAGGAAGGATATAGCACGGGACCACGGCTAGGTTACGGTTGAGAGCAAAAAAGACGGGAAATTGTAAGCAGTCGAATACGACCTCATGCAAACAAAGGAGTTTTAATCACAATTAAAAAGCTCTATTTGTCATTCCTAAGAAGCTTGGACATCGCTTTCCAGCACCCCGCTCAAATCGTCAGTAAATAACCATGAACAACCGCCGTCTCCTCTTGCTTTTAGGATTCAGTATTTCGAGTTTAAAGCTCTCTGCCCTCGACAGGCCCAATATCCTCTTCTGTATTTCCGACGATCAAAGCTACGCCCATACCGGAGCCAATGGCGACCCCGTTGTCAAAACCCCCGCCTTCGACCGCATCGCGAAAGAAGGCCTCCGCTTCACCCATGCCTTCTGCGATGCCCCCACTTGTGGTCCCTCCCGCTCCGCCATCCTCACCGGCCAACCAATCTGGCGCCTCGAAGAAGCCGGGAATATCCACAGCACTCTCCCGGCCAAGTTCGCAACCTACCCCAATCTCCTCCAAAGATCCGGCTACTCCATCGGCTACACCGGCAAGGGATGGAGCCCCGGTCGCCTTGAACCCGGAGAACGCACTGTAAACCCCGCCGGACCTCCCTTTCAAAAGAAGAGCCTCCAACCGCCCTTCAAGCAAATGCGTCACACCGACTACGCCGGCAACTTTTCCGCCTTCCTCGCGCAGTCCCCACAAGACAAGCCCTTCTGTTTCTGGCTCGGCACCTCGGAACCCCATCGCGGCTTCGAATCAGGCTCCGGAAAACGAACCGGAAAAGATCCCTCCAAAGTCATCGTTCCTCCCATCTTCCCCGACAACGATATCGTCCGCAACGATCTCCTCGATTACCTCGTCGAAATCGAACACTTCGACTCCCAAGTAGCCCGCGCCATCGCACTGTTAGAAAAATCCGAACAACTCGACAATACCATCATCGTCGTCACCAGCGATCACGGAATGCCTTTCCCCCGTGCCAAAGCGAGCCTTTACGACGACGGCTCCCGCATCCCGCTCGCCATCCGTTGGCCCAAAGGAATCATCAAGCCAGGCCGAACCAGCGAGGCCTTAATCAACCTAAGTGACCTTGCCCCCACCTTCCTCGAAGCAGCGGGACTTAAACCACCAGGCATGATGACGGCACAAAGCCTTCTCCCCATCTTCAAAAACCAAGCTTCAAAAAACCGCAAAGCCGTCTTCATTGCCATGGAACGCCACGATGGTTGCCGCAAAGGCGGCAAAGGCTACCCCTGTCGCGCGATCCGGACTTCCGACCACCTCTACATCCACAACTTCGAACCCTCCCGCTGGCCCTCCGGTTCTCCCGACCCGTCGGTCTGCGCTCGCGCCATCCCCTATGGCGAGATCGACAGCTCTCCCACCAAAACCTTCATGATGGAACATCGTAACGAGCACGGCGTCGCCCGCTTGGCAGAGCTCGCCTTCGGCATGCGTCCCGCCGAAGAACTCTATGATCTCAAAACAGACCCCCATCAAATGAACAACCTCGCCGGATCAGTCCACTTGGCAAAAAAACAAGCCACCTTGCGCAAGCAACTCTTCGGCCATCTCAAGACAAGCAAAGACCCGCGCGTCATTGGTGGCCTCGTCAACTGGGATCACTACCCCTACTACGGCGTCATTCACACCAAAGGATGGTCCGTCGACCCAGCCCCAACATCAAACATCCCTACTAAGTGAATCGCATTCTCTTTTTCATCGCCGTCCTCTCCAGCCACCTAGTGGCAAAACCACCCAACATCATCTTCTTCCTCGTCGATGACCTGGGTCAGCGCGATGTGGGTTGCTATGGAAGCGAGTTCCATGAAACTCCAGCAATCGACCAATTGGCAAAAGAAGGTATGCTGTTCACCGATGCCTACGCCACCTGCCACGTCTGCTCACCCAGCCGCGCGAGTATTCTTACCGGGAAATATCCCGCCAGGACAAATTTGACGGAATGGCTGGGAGGACGTCCCGAGCGAGACTACGAACCGCTGCATCACGGGGAAAAACTGACCGCATTACCAGACGAGGAGGTCACCCTAGCCGAAACCCTCAAGCGCAATGGCTACGCCACCGCGAACTACGGAAAAGCGCACGTTAACGTGAATCCGAAAACCTACGGCTTCGACGAAGAAATCACGGGATGGGTACGTTCCTATCACTATCCGTTTGGCGGCGCTTACAATAATAAGCTGCCAGCAAAAGAAGGCGACTACTACACCGACAAGCTGACCGATGCGGCCTTGGATTTCATTGAGCGGAATCAGGACCAGCCCTTCTTTGTGCATCTTGAACACTTTGCGGTTCACGACCCGATCCAGGGGCGCCCGGACCTAGTAAAGAAATATCGCAAGAAGCTCGCAGCGATGCCGGAACATAAAGGTCCAGACTTCATTCTTGAACCCAACCCGGATGGGCCGCCCCTCGCGAAGGCAGCACTTAAGTTACTGGCTGAAAATGACGAACTACAGGCACATCAAGACGCGCGCGTCTGGTGGGTAAAGCAGAAACAAGACAATGTGGAGTTTGCCGGTATGCTTGAAGCAACAGACGAGAGCCTAGCGCGTATTCGTGCAAAGCTTAAGAAACTTGGACTGGAAGAGAACACCATCATTGTATTCACCGGGGATAACGGCGGCATGTCCGCGTCGAATCAATATCGCGGTATTAATCACCAGCGCAAATCACTGGACTCGCAATTCGCAAGTTCCAATCTTCCGCTGCGCGGGGCCAAAGGATGGAACTACGAAGGCGGCATTCGCGTGCCCTTGGTTGTCCATTGGCCTGGAAAAACTCAAGCCAACACCACTTCGCATGCTGTCGTTACCGGAACGGACTTCTACCCCACCTTGCTCGAGATGTTGGGTCTCCCAGCATTACCGGATCAACATAAGGATGGCCGCAGCTTCGTCCCTGCCTTAAAATCGGAAACTTACGAACGTGGACCGATCTACTGGCACTTCCCCCACTACAGTAATCATGGTTACCAAAGTCCCAATGGCGCCATTCGTTCCGGGCAATACAAATTGATCGAATACTACGAAAATGGAACCGTTCAGCTCTTCGACCTAGAGAATGATATCGGCGAGCGCAAAAACATCGCAAAATCAAAACCAGAGATCGCTCAAAAGCTGAAAAGAATGCTCCATGACTGGCGCGACGAAGTCGATGCCAAGATGCCTTATCCAAAAACGGCAACCTCCAAACCCGCACCGGGGGCGCGAGTTGCCAAACCGATTAGCCAACCCAACAACAACTTGTCTGCAGATGTTAAAAATTTTGCACCGGGATGGAATATCAAAAACTGGGGCGGAGCAGGGATGAACCCGGGCCTGCTGAAGAAATGGGGAGGGCGCAAAAATGTTCTACTGACTCACCCACTAAGCAGGCAAATTCCCTGCGTGCTATTACGTAGCATTGATGTGCCAGAAGGGAAAAAGACTACCCTTAAATTCTCAGTCAATAACCACCCGAAAGGAAACTGGACCCTACTCGTCAGAATCGATGGTGAGGAAGTTCTAAGAAAATCCATCGAAGCGTCATCCTGGCAAGAGTTTCAATTCGATCTATCGAAACACGCGGGAGAGACGATTAAAATCGAACTGGAAAACCGAGCCAGCGATTGGACCTTCGAAGCTGCATACTGGAGCCGAATTGAACTGGTGAAATAAAGAGAAGGTAGATGGAGCCGATATCCCCGTCCGAGAAAATCGCAATTCCCTACCCTTTCGTCACCAAGAACGATTTTTAAAAGAACTCCGTTCGGTATTTTCTTCACTCATCACTTTTTAGATTCCGAATTCTTTTTCACCGCAGAAACAACGAAACCTTCCCCTGTGGAGCCTACGACTACTTTGTAATTTTCACTCCCAGGAAAATCCAATTCCACTTCATCGAAGGCACCTCTTATTGATTTAGATTTGATGGCAGGAACGAAATCAAATGGAGAGCCCTTCCCGAGATTGGCCTTCACCAAGAGCGTCCCGCCAAGCTTGATCTCACCCTCAATCTCCAGCGCCTTACCGTCAAACACGATCGTTCCCTTGTTATAAACATCACCCACGATTTTTCCATGACCGCTCAGCCTGCCCCCCTCGGCAATGTCAATCCAACGTAGAGTTGAAACCGTTCCGCCTCTCATCTTCAGATGACCTCCTTTTGCTAGACGAATTTCATTGCGTCCGGTGAGGTTCACTTTTGACCCGAGACTCAAAACTTGCTCCGCATTGGAAGAACCTCCGCTGATCTCGAGCCCGAGAAATCCAAGGTCAGCATCAGCTTTTGCAACCGCTTTTGACCTTCCTTTATTCTCAATCTTCGCAACCCATGAGAGTTTTGGCGCTCCGTCATCGTTGGTGTAAATCACCCCGGCATTGGCGTATTGGTAGTCAGACCAATTACTGGCATCGGAAGTCAACGCACCATTTTTCCCAGTCCATTGATGATATGTATTGGCGAACCCACGAGGTTCATCGACCCGTTCTCCGAGAAGGATAGTTTTGAGTTCCTCGACGATTTTAGGATTAGCAGCGGCAAGATCAATTTCCTCTCCATGGTCGGCCTCAAGATCATAGAGCACGAATTTCACCGGACCGGCTTTCTTCTTCCTGCCGCTCACACTACGCACAAGCTTGTCTTTCCCGCGAATAAGCGACTGGCCGTTTCCAGCCTCGTGGATGATGAACTCTCTCTTACGTTGACTCCCCTCCCCCGTCAAGGTAGGCGCTATGGAGACACCGTCTATTCCCAGAGGAACCTTGATTCCCGCAAGCTCACAGAAAGTCGGCAATAAATCTGTCACATCGACGACTAGGTCGGAGCTGCTTCCAGCTTTGATATTTTTGGGCCAACGCATGATGAGTGGAACACGAATTCCTCCTTCGTGAATGCTCCCCTTATTTCCACGCAATCCACCATTGGAATCGTAAACAATGTTATTCGCTCCGCTCGGACCTCCATTGTCGGACTGAAAAATGACGAGCGTATCTTCGGCGACGGAATCTGATTTATCGCCATCACCATTCGGGTCTTCGAGTGCAGCCAGGATGTTACCAAAATGCGCATCGATTCGCGTCACCATTGCAGCCCACTGTTGGGCTTGTTTCGGGAGATCGGCGAAACTTTCATCATCCTTGTAAGATTCATTCCACTTGGGAAGCTTGCTGACTTCGTCGAAAGGAGCATGCGGAATCTGCGCGGCAAAGAGAGCGAAGAAGGGCTTCCCGTTTTTGCGATAGGCCTTCGCGTTGGCACGCACAAAATCGAGAGCGGCAAAAGCGTAAGCATCGTCGCAATATCCCGTCTTGGGATAATCCGGATGGCTTTGGTAAGATGGCGACTCGGGATAGTTTTCCTTGTTCGCATACTTCGCCATCGAGTTTCGAATCAACTCCAGCCCACCCACCGCTCCCTTTTTTGCGGGGGCACTCCAAAGTGAAGGCTGAAAGAAGGTATGAGCGCGGACATGATGCAATTCAGTTAAGGCATACTGATAGCCGTGTGAAGTCGGCAGGGTCTGGATATTCTCAATCTTCGGATCAACGATATCCCTTGATCCACCATATCCCCACTTGCCCCAATAACCGGTAGTGTAGCCCGCAGCGAACAAAGCATCGCCCATGAGAATGTCGTCGGAGCGCATCGCTTTCTTGGCATTATCCGGATCGTTCCGGTCGGCAAAGGTATGCCCCTGGTGAAACCCCGATTGCTGCGATGACCGCGCCGGAGAGCAGACATGGCATCCATATCCTCGTCGAAAATTCACACCCTTCGCAGCGAGCCGATTAAGATTGGGGGTACGCACATAGGGTAGTCCCTTCGCTTTGCGCTCCGCCTGCCCATTGGGCCCGATCGACCCCCAACCCATGTCATCGACATAAAAGTAGAGAATATTCGGTCGCGGCGCGACCTCTGCAGAATAGAGCGAAGAAATCCCGGCGATGCAAAGAATGAAGGTAAGGAGAAATTTCATAGAAGTGCTTGCCGTAGCCTATTTCTTTTTCGAAGAGCCAAAGTCGGGATTCGCTTTCGCTGGGATCACCGCTTTTGTCTTTACCTGCCAAGCTTTCAATTTCCCCAAAAGAGCCTTGGCCTTTTTGGGATTAGACTTTGCCAAATCGTTCTTTTCACCAAGATCCTGCTTAAGATTAAAAAGCTGCACCGAGTCGCTCTCGAAAAACTGGATAAGCTTCCAATCACCTTCCCGTATGACGCTGCAAGGGGTCGCTCGCCAGTAGTTCGTTGTAGTCCCATGCACCGGAACGACCTGATTATATCCTGCCCCCTGCAAGTATAGCGGGTAGTGCCAAAAGATGGGCCGCTCGGCCAGATCACCGCCTTTTCCCGAGAGCAAGGGCACCCACGACTTTCCATCGACGGGTTGGTTCCCCGGCAGGTCTGCGCCCGCCAACTCAGCAAAAGTCGGCATGATATCGACGCCAGTTATCGGCACATCACATTCACTTCCCACCTTCACCACTTTGGGCCAACTCACGCAGGCCGGAACGCGGATCCCACCTTCATAAAAAGCGCCCTTTGCGCCCTTCAGCGGGTCACACCAGGTCACACCCGAATGCCCCCCATTGTCGGAAATAAACATGATCAGGGTATTCTCAGTCAGCCCGTTCTTTTCGAGCGCCTCACGCACCCGTCCAACACTATTATCCACCGCTTCGATCATGGCAGCGTAGGTGGGATTCCATTTCCGGCTCCACTTCCCACCTGCGAGTTTCTCCTTATACTTCGCCACCACGTCCTTGCGGGCTCGTATCGGGGTATGCACATCCCAGTGGCACAGATAGATGAAGAAAGGGTCCTCTTTGTTCTCTTTGATAAACTTACAAGCAGCAGTCGTGAGATTTTCCGCGACATCGATGTTCCCGTAAAACTTCTTTCTCAGTCCGGCACCGAGCCCATTGGTATTGTTCACATCGAAACCCTGCCCGTCGGGGCCTAGGTGCCATTTGCCAAAGTGCGCCGTTTTATAACCCGCCTTTTTCACAACCTCGGCAACGGAAATCACCGATGGATCGAGTGCGCTTTTCGAGGGAAACTCACTATCGCCCTTTGTGTCTCCACGACGCGGCACGAGAAGCTTCATCTTGGTGCGGTCGCCCTTGGCCTTGCTTCCCGGCGTCCACATATAGGTGCGCGGCGTATACATACCGGTCATGATACACGCCCGTGAAGGCATACAGTTCGAGGCCCCCGGGTAAGCGGAGTTGAACTTCACACCCGACGCGCAGAGCAAATCAATATTAGGCGTCTCATAGAATTTTGCTCCATTGTATCCAACGTCTGCCCAACCAAGATCATCGGCCATGATGTAGACAATATTTGGACGCGAAGGCTTTTCAGCAAAAAGCGAAGTAGCAGCGATACTGAAGATGAATGTGGGCAGGAGTTTCATGAAAGTGTTATTGAATGCGGATCCAATCGATTTCGATCGTCGTGTCTTTTGGAGCTGAGAAGGAAAGCTGCAAGGACTCGATTGTTCCAGTCCATGATTCGCCAAGTGGAATCTCAATCACCGAGAATTCGCGGTTCTTAGCAAATCCTGCGGAACCGAGAGCTCTGCCGTTCGTCTCAGCTTTCAATTCAGTCGCGCCACTGCTTCTCAGACGAAGGGCGAGTTTTCCTTGGTTTTTCCCTGCATCAATTTTCAATCCACCGCGCAATATTGAAGCACTTCCGGTGAGGAGATCAAAATCAAGAAACCCTTGGCGTCCGGCAATATTGGTGAGGTCTCCTTCGGGCTTCCAACCTTCGGTCTGCCAGCCACCGCAATCGAATTCGAATTGCAGCTTTCCATCGCTTGGGTCACGAGCATTGAATTTTTCCCAGCGATCAGACAAGCCGTCGCCATCTGAATCGGTGCGCACTCTTTCATACTCAGGATTCACTCCCTTGAAGCGACCGTTGCCATTCTGCTCCAATTCGATATTCGGCTCTTCGCCTGCCCCAAGATCCCCTTTGGCGACCCAGTCATCGAGAATTTTGCGATGCGAGATGAGCGCCTCCTGATGTTTGGGGGATTCCGCAAGGTTGTTCACCTGCGCCGGATCTTTGACGATATCATAAAGCTCTTCAGCCGGCCGTTCGCCGAAATAGATCTCCACCAACTTCGGCGACAGAGTTCCCGCAGCGTAGGCTTCGCGGAGTGAATCCAAGAAGTTCCGCCCGTCGCGGTATTGTGGTTGGAGAAAGACCCGGTCGAGATTGTAGTTTTTAGTGTAACGGTAGCGGTTGGTGCGAATCGTGCGCACGCGGTCGATGGTGTGGTCGCAGCGGTCGCGACCGGAGCCGACAAAGTCGCGCTCTTCGAAATCCGAGGCGAAGAGATTCTGACCCTCAATCCACTTGGGGTAAGGAACGCCTCCCCAGGTCAGTGTGGTCGCGGAGACATCGAGAATGGACACCAAGTCATTCCGCACTTTCTTTGACGAAGGCACCCATTTTTCGGGCCCCTTGATGATCAGCGGCACATGGAGCCCAGCCTCGGTTGGCATCTGTTTATGACGCACCAGATTGTTGGCACCATGATCTGAAAAATAGACCACGATTGTGGAATCCTCCAGACCGCTCTCCTTGAGCAACGCGAGGATTTGGCCAATTTTGTCGTCATCGCTTCGAATAGCATCGCAGTGTTGCGCGATGATTTCACGGTAGAGTTCGTTATTGGGATAGTCAGCCGGAACCACCGCCGAAGCACGATCCGCCATACGATTCTTCGGCCACTTTTGGGTATTCGTTTTGCCTCCCTTCAGCTGGATCTGGCCAAAGAACGGTTGGTCTTTTGGCAAGGAATGCCACTTCCTTTTAAGCTTTGGATACAATGTCACTTCCGAGGTGAAATTATAGTCGGTCTTACCAATATTGAAGGTGGTGTAACCAGCCTCCTGCATCAACTCCGGCAGAGTCTTCATCCCCTTCGGAAGAGGAACCCCGGCAGGGCCACGCCGAGAACGATGTTCGTGAGCTCCAAAGCGAAACTGGTAGGCTCCAACGATGAACGCCGAACGACACGCCGAGCATACCGGAGCAGGAACATAAGCACGCTTGAAGAGGGTGCCTTCAGAAGCCAACCGGTCAATCACCGGCGTCTTCCCCTTGTTGGCCTCGTAGCCATAACATCCGATCCAAGGAGAAGTGTCTTCCTGCACGATCCACAGGATGTTTGGCTTATCTGCAGCCGGGGAAAAAATTGCACTACCGAGCAACGCGATAGCGGTCAGGAGAAAGATGTGGAAACTAGATTTCATGTGAGGAAGACGATATTAGAAGTTGATCATACGGATAGACCCGAGCGTTTCTTCACGAAGAGTTCGAATTCCAACATCCTCTGTCCGCCCCCCAACTACGAACCCATCCAGCTAGCGCTTCGCATCATCAAAGGTAGAAGGTGCTGATGCGTTAGAGAATAGAGAATCTGTTTTGTCCTGAGAATTCGTATTTTTACCCATTCGCACCCAGTCGACCGATGAAAGTAACAGGAAAGTTTTAAATTCTTTCCCGCCGGGTTATTGGACGGAACGCCAGAAGGTATAAATCCGGAAACGAAACATTATCGCTCGGGCGAAATCTGGGGCCGGGTGACAAGATCGGTTACTTTGTCACCCCATTCATATTTGGCAGCGAGAGCCAGGCCACCTTCCCCACCCACGCGAAACACTTGCAGGGTTCCGGTCGTGGTGCCCGTGGCTAGAAGATGATGCCCGTCCGGGGAGAGAGCCAAACCCCAGGGGACGGCATCTGCGGGAGTGCGGCCAAGGAAGGTGAGGGTCTTATCTTCGTTCACTTTGTAGCGGGCGATAGCATTGTGCTCTTTAGCGCGATCACGAATACCAACGAAAACAAAACGACCGTCGGTCGTGCATTGGATGTCAGATGACGAGAGACCGGATTCGCGGGGAAATTCTTCGAAAGCATCACAGATTTGCAAGTGCTTCAACTGACCGTTTGGAAGACGTTGATACACGGAAGCTCCGGGACGTTGTTCGTTGGATGAATATACAAACTTACCTCCAGGATGATTCGCAAGATGCCTTGGTCCGGTGCCTTCAGGCGGCTTGGCATCGAGGGAGTTAAGAGAGGTCAGAGTCTTTCCATCGATTTCATATTGCATGAGTGCATTGAAATTCTTCACATAGGGAACATAGAGATTTTTATAATCCGGCGAAATCAGAACGAAGTGGGCATTCTTCTTTTCCTCGTATCGACTCACAAGAGCCTTCCCTATCCTCCCATCATTATCGAGTTGATAAACATCGAGCCATCCAGTGCGGTAGGAAGCTCCTGCAAGCCAACTGGCTTTCACATTCACAGCTAGGCCGGCATATCCATTCTTAAGAAGATGCGAATGATGCCTTTGAGGAGTCCCGTTTCCATTAAGCTCCACGGTAGCAGCCGAGCATTGCCCTTCCGAACCACCGTTGGTCGTAACATAAAGCAGATCTTTATCCGGATGCTTCGTGATCGTGGTTGCTGAAAATCCGAGTAGATATTCTACAACCCCTTTCAGCTCGACTGTCTTACCTTCGACATTAGCTTCCAAGACCCGCAGGGATTTCGAGGAACGGCTGGGCGCATAGATCAGGAAAGATTCCTGAGCATGAAGCCCCAGAGAACCCAAAATGAGGAGGACGAATGAAGCACAAATATTCATGATACACTTGATCTTACCGGAACAGAGCTAAAGCCTCACCTTCACCACCAGCTTTCTCACCAACGATGACGATCCATTTTGAAGGCCGGGACGATGCCCATCGACCGGAAAATAAATGGCAGCGTCACCCGCTTCCAATCGCAAAACTGTCCCTTTTTCATAGTCCTCGAAATAAAGCATATCCCGTTGAGGTGAGAGATCTTCCACCAATTCCAGATTGCCAACACTCGCGACATCCATTCTCTCCTCCCCGGCAAGAATCACCTGCACATCAGCCCACTCACGATGCGCCTCCCAACGAACATCACCCGGATTGCTTGTCAAATAAGCCTCTTCGATCAGGAAAAGGTCGTCATCAATATCGATCTTAATCGACTCGCCCTCTTCCCGCGAAAAAGCCTGCTCACGCTCTTCGCTACCTTCAGCGAGATAGCGAAGCACGATTCCGTGCGCAACTTCCCATTGCCTTCCAAGGGGCCACTGGTCGTGTAACTCATCTACCGGTCCAAAAATTGCCATACCAAATCCTCCCACTTGAAAATCCGTCTTACAAGCTTCAGAGAGAGGATAGCTTAGGTTCCAAGCGTCATTTCGGAAATCCTCTTGGAGCCAATTCCGACGGGGCGGTCGTGCTTCACTCCGGCACAGGCCAGCAAAGTAGTGAGAAGATCCCCTTGATTACCCTTGGTATGAGGTAGGAAACGACCAGTATTAATCGACCCCCCACCCTTTCCCGCGATGATGAATGGAAGATTCTCCCGCCGATGCTTGTTTCCATCCTCGAGGCCGGACCCCCACATCATGATGCAATTGTCGAGCAGAGTGCCATCGCCCTCGGAGAGACTGGCCATCTTCTTCACCATGTATGCATATTGTGCAATATTAAACGCAGTGATCGCCGCCACCTTATTGACCTTCTCTGAATTATGATTGTGGTGGGTCTGGGAGTGGTGGGCATCCGAAAAACCAAGCTCCGGATAGGAAACTCCATTTGGAGTCGAACCAATATAAGTACTGACGCGGGTGGTGTCCGTTTGAAATGCCAACACGTTTAGGTCACACATTACCTGCATGTATTCGCTACGCTTATCGCCTTCGGGAATTTTAATCTCGATGGGCGGAGAGTCGGAAGCATTACGTTTACTTGAAGCCACGCCAGCTTTTTCCAGCGCCGCTTCCTTTTGACGATATTCGATTGCCGCAATTCGGCGCTCAACCGAGCGAACACCATCGAGGTACTCATCAAGTTTTTGCTGATCACCATGTGGAAGATTCTTACGAAGATCCTTGGCACCACCGATGACAAGATCGAGCATCTTCCGATCAAGAGGATCTGGCTTGGCAAGGTGACCGTTCCGGTCCCGCTGCCCAAAAAGACGCTTCAAAACACTTCTCGGATTAGTCTCGGCAGGAACAGCCTGATTGGCCGAACGGAAACTGCAATGGGTATAATACGCTTCATTAAGGCCCTCCTGATTCTCCTTATGAGTCTGAGGCATGGTTGCCAACTCCAATGAGGGAAGCGAGGTCCGGGCACCAACATAGTTGGCCGCGATTTGATCAGCCGAAATCGCAATATTCACCTGATGACGTTTATCCGCATCGGGAAGTTGAGCCGTAAGCCAGGTCGAAAGTTCAAGCGCGTGGGGAGCTCCGTTGAAAGGCGAAATTGGCACACCGGAAATCCCTTTCATCAAGAGACACTGATCGAGCACCGGCCGAAGGGATTCCAAAGCCGGTGGCGGAGAAGAAAGGAAATTCTCTGCACTCGCAGGCCAAAACTGATCCATGATCACTCCGTGCGGCATATACATGAAACCAATCCGAACCGGAGGCTTGTTGACTCTTCCTTTCACGGTGTCCGCCCACCCCATTGATTCTAAAAAGGGCAGACCAAGAGTGGCGCCAACCCCCTTGAGAGCGGCACGACGATTGAGACGGGATTTACTTTCCATGATTTAGGTGGCGAGGGATTTTCTGAATGTGATGATTGAGAAAAGGATAGCTGCTGACGACCTCAATAATCAGGGTCTTCATACCATAGTCATCAGCCGCAATCGATTCCATAAGTCGATCAACCACAATATGATCATACCCCTCCAGCGGCCGGCACAAAGCGTAAGCTAGCAGTTTCTCGGTCAAGTTCCGGGCAACCTCGGGCTTTCGACCTGCAAGAATCTCTTTCAACTCGGTGGGAGTTGTGAATCGCATCCCGCCTGGTAGCTCTCCCGTCGCGTCAATTGCTCCACCGGTATCGTCCTGATCACGCCATCGCCCAATGGCATCAAAGTTTTCAAGACCGAAGCCAATAGGATCCATGATTTTGTGACAAGTTGCACAGGCCGAATCACTGCGATGCAGTTCGGTCCTTTCACGAAGCGTCAAATTGGCGACCCTCTCCTCCTTCTGCTTTTCGAGTTCGGGAACATTCGGCGGAGCGGGAGGAATCACTTCACCCAGAACCTGCTCAAGCACCCATACGCCACGTTTTACCGGACTGGTTCGATTAGGAAACGAAGTTGTCGCCAAAATGCCAGGCATACCCAGCACCCCCCCGCGGTTCGAATCTTTCAGGAGGACTTTTCGCATCGCCGGCCCGACGACCTCGTCCTCCATCCCATAGAGACTTGAAAGAGTCCCGTTCAGGAAGGTGAAATCGCTCTGCACAAAGTTCACTACACTGCCGTTTTCACGCATGAGAGCTTCGAAGAACAAACGAGCTTCATCGTACATTGCCAATCGCATCCCTGGCGTCATCTGAGGAAACTTTTTAAAATCGAAAACCATGGTGTCGAGTTCCGCCACCCCCAGCCATTGCGCCCCAAAACCGTCGAACAATGCGCGCGACCGCTTATCCGACAGCAGCCGCTTCACCTGCCCTCGATAAACCTTAGGCTTTCTCAACTGCCCGGAATCGGCCAAGGCAGCCAGTTCGGCATCCGGCATAGTGGCCCACAACAAATAGGACAATCGGGACGCCAGTTGATGACTATCCAGAGGTACGATGGGGTCTTCACCTTCGCGCTTTGCAGTCGGAGTGATGAAGAGGAATTGCGGAGACACCAAAACCGCCTTGAACATTAATCGAAGCGACGCGGAATATGAGAGTTGGCTATCACGCCCAAGTTTGAAGACCTGTAACAAGACCTCCAACTCTTCTTCAGAAGGCGGGCGACGAAAAGCCTGCTTCGCCAGAGATCGAGCAACGCGTTTGACCACTTCCAATTCGTTTTCCCCATCTGCCGGAGCATTACCAAAAAGGCGCTTTTGAATTTCAGTTGGCAGTGAACCTTCAGGTGCCAAAACACGGTCCAGGACCTCTTTAGCGATTCCTAAATATTGCTCCGAAAGCAGAGGCGAAAGACTATTGAGGTAGCCTTCCCCAAAGACCTCATCTGGGAGATCTTTGGCAATCCCGGCCTCGACACCAAAAAGGTCTCGCAGGGTATTCCCGTATTCCCTTTTGGTAAGACGACGGATGACAAAAGGCCCGGGATCCTTCGGACTCAAATACTTGATCAAACCAATCGCTTCGATGAACTTCTTGCGATCATCGTCCGTGGGTTGCTTTGGCGAATCTTCCGGAGGCATATCATGAGCCTTAATATTCGCAATGGCCTGCTTCCAACGCTTACCAGAGGCCGAACTCCCCGGGGTCTTGAGCGACGGCTGAAAATTGATGCCACCACGCTGCCTCTTATTGCTGTGGCACTTAAAACAATAGTCATTGATGAACGGTGTCACCGTTTCCTCGAATGACTTCCGAGCCTTGCTTTGGAGCTCGATGAATCCTTTGTCTCCTATCGTCTCACCGGCGCAAGGCAGCACGCAAAGCAGAAGCCAGCCCACCGGCAACAAAATCGTCCGACCGGAGAATATGGGAATGATGTAATGAAGCATTAAGATCTAAGAAATTGTATTGGCTCAATAAACCACCGAAGGTATTACGTAAGATTCACCCTCACCTCTTTCCAAAACAATCTGGTCTTTTGATTGGTGAAGGTGATCTTTAAAGTTGGGACTCTGGACCACTCCACCAACTCCACCTCCTTATTATTGAAGCCAGCTGTGGCCAGCGTGATCGTGATTGGCCCATCTCCCGTGAGACGCAACCCATGGTTGCATGCTTCCAAATCGCGACTATTACCGAGGCGATTTACTTTCGAGAGCGCAACCAAGAAGTAGAGGTTAATCCTTTTTCAAATTAAAGGTAAGGGCGAGACTTCGTTCCATTGCCGTATGAAGTCCAAGATTTTGAAATCTTATAGGTTCTAATGGACGCGGGGTCACACAAAGACCAATTCGAAGTACCGTTTGAAAAATCATCGAAAAGACCGGATTTGAGAAGCCGGGAAAACTCAGCCAACTCATCGAAATCCTCTCCACTCCCCCTCACAAGTGAGCCTCCTCCGACAAACCACCCCTTGCCCATGCTCGACATTAACGGCAACTCCGCTTACTGACTTACGCACTGCCCATGACCCTGTATTCTGCCAACGAACTCCGACTCGCTTACGGTCACCAAACCCTCCTCGATGGTGTCACTCTTGCTATTTCAGCCGGTGAGAAAGTCGGGCTCGTCGGTCGCAACGGCTGCGGAAAGACCTCCCTCCTTAAAATTCTTGCTAGCGAAAACCATGCAGACTCCGGAGACATCTCGGCGCGGCGTGGCCTCCGCATTGGCTACCTCCCCCAGGAATTCGAACTCGATCCTGCTCTCTCCGTTTACGATAATATAGCCGCCGGAGCGGCCGACGTCGCCTCTGCCGTCACCCGTTATGAGAACGGAGACGGCAGCGAGTCCGAACTCGCTGACCTTCTCACCCTCATTGAACACACCGACGGTTGGAACCTCGACTCCCGGATCAACTCGCTCGCCAACGCCCTAGGCACCCCGCCGCTCAAATCCGAAACCGGACCGCTTTCCGGAGGTGAGAAGCGCCGCGTTGCTCTCTGTGCCGCGCTCGCCTCCCAACCCGACCTCCTCCTCCTCGACGAACCCACCAACCACCTCGACTCCGAATCCATTCGTTGGCTGGAAGACTTTCTTAAGACCTACACCGGCGCCGTCATCTTCGTCACCCACGACCGATACTTCCTCAACGTCATCGCCACTCGCATCATCGAGATCTCGGACGGCAAAGCCTACTCACACCCCGGCAACTACACCGCCTTTCTCGAGTCCAAGGCTGCACGACAGGAAATCGCCGAGAACACCGAAAAGAAGCGCCAAAAATTTCTCAAAGACGAACTCAAGTGGGTCAAGGCCGGCGTCAAAGCCCGCACTACCAAATCTCGATCCCGCCTTGACGCCTTTTACGCAGTCAAAGATAAGGACGCTCCAGTTCGGGAGGGTGAAATCGACCTCCTCATTCCCCCTCCGCCGCGGCTTGGCAATACCATTGTAGATCTTGATGACGTCTCCATCACCCTCGGCGATCGCACCCTCTTCCGGCACATGGACCTCTCTCTCGAAGAGAGTCAATGCACCGGAATAGTCGGAAAAAATGGTGTCGGCAAATCCACCCTCCTCAAAATTTGCCTCCAACAACTCGAGCCCACTTCCGGCAAGGCCGTCCTCGGCAAGCAGGTTAAAATCAACTATATCGACCAGTCCAGAATGCAGCTCGATGGCACCGGATCCCTCCTCGATGAGATCTCGGACGGTAACGAGAAAATCGAATTCGGTGACGAGATCCTTGGAGCCCGCGCCTACCTGCGCCGTTTCCTCTTTTCCGATGAACGCATTAACGAACGGGTCGATCTCCTTTCCGGAGGCGAACGCGCCCGTCTCATGCTCGCCAAAGTTCTCAAAACCGGTGGCAACCTCATCGTCCTCGACGAACCCACCAACGACCTCGACCTGCAATCACTCCGCATGCTCGAGGAGGCTCTCGCCGCCTTCCCCGGCACCATCCTTGTCGTCTCCCACGACCGCTACTTCCTCGATCGCATCTGTGACCAAATCGTCGCCTTTGAAGACGATGGGGTCAAAGTAACCCCCGGCAACTTCTCCTACTACCTCGAGAAACGACAAGCTCGTGAAAACGCCGCCCGGGCCCAAGTGACCGCCGCCAATCGCGCCGCGAAAAAACGGGCGTCCGAGAAAAAAGACAAGCAGAGGAAACTCACCATGGCCGAAGCCAAGGAGCTCGAAACACTGGAGGACAAAGTCATGGAAGCAGACGAAGCGGTGACAGCCCTGCAAGAAAAACTCTCCTCCCCCGAGGTCCAAACCGACCACGAACAAATCCCCATCGTTATGGCGGAACTTGCAGCTGCTAAAAAGGTTGCCGATGGTCTCATCAACCGCTGGGAATTTTTAGAAGAGGTGAAAGCCAACTCGCCGTCTTCATGAACGAAGCTGAAAACTCCCGCTTTCGGAACACTTTAATCCAAACACCGAAAGCAGGGGCTTTCGGCTACTAGTAAAAAGATCATGTCTGAGATTCCAAACTGCCCCGAGTGCAACTCTGAATACGCCTATGAAAACGGCCCCCTTTTTGCCTGTCCCGATTGCGGCCACGAGTGGTCTGCCGAAGAGGCAGCCGCAGCAGCAGAAGCCCTCATTCTTCGCGACGCTCACGGCAATGAGCTAAATACAGGCGACACGGTACAACTCACCAAAGACCTCAAGATCAAAGGGACCTCCACAACGCTAAAGATTGGCACCAAAGTCAAAAACATCCGGATCACTCTCGGAGCGGACCACGACATCGACTGCAAGGTTGATGGCATCGGCCCCATGAAACTTAAGTCACAGTTCGTCAAAAAAATCTAGGCGACCTCGCCAGCACCCCGATCATGAAGCGCCTCAGAAATCCTTCAACGGGATCCCAGCTCGGCCGCCATCTCAGAGATCATGCTATTCACCGGAATTCCTTGAATCCGATATCCAGAATCTCCCGTGAGTAAATCAAAGCTCCGCGAGACTCCGCCCAGCGACTGCACCTCCGCTACAATACTTTCTCCAATCTTGTCACCCGGCTTCAGATCTTTCGCAGGAATCCCTCCGATACGATGGCGGGGAGAAAGTTGAACCACTTCACCGCCGGTAAAAATCACCTTCAGATGTCGGACTTCGGCCGCATCCTCCTGATATTGATGGAGCTGCCGAACCACCACAACTTCACCACCATAGCCAATGACCGCATCGCCGGTTTTCAACTGCTCCACGGGAACAGATCCATTCGGAGTATCAATCATCGTCCCTTCAGGCAAACAACCGAATTGGAGCTTAATCATGCCGACTCCAATGGCTGGCCCAAGCAAACCACACCCCGCCAAGGAGAGACACACGACACCAAGGAGCACAGACAGAAAGACTCGAACAGCTACACCTGAAAATAACCTACACCTAAAAATAATCTGGAGTTCATAAATATAGGAATGATCCCCCTCTGCGAAGCTGCGAGGAGGGGAAAGGGTTGGCCTGCAGCCCCTCCAAATTCAAGGAGTAGAAGATAATCCACACACTTAAAGAGCCATAAAAAAGCCCCGCTCGCTTTCACGAACGGGGCTTTGAAGTTTTTTGGCTGGTCAGCGTCTAGCTCACTTCACCGCGGGCCATGCCTTTTTCCTCGAGGGCGGCTTGC
The DNA here is from genome assembly GCA_039768565.1 of Akkermansiaceae bacterium. Classification (GTDB taxonomy): domain Bacteria; phylum Verrucomicrobiota; class Verrucomicrobiia; order Verrucomicrobiales; family Akkermansiaceae; genus SW10. The sequence goes on from JBDNAG010000054.1 coordinate 25,344, forward strand.
GCGAGAGCAAGACGGGCGACGGGAATACGGAATGGTGAGCAGGACACGTAGTTGAGTCCGGTGCGGTGGAAGAACTTCACGGAATCAGGATCCCCGCCGTGCTCGCCGCAGATACCGATCTTGAGTTTCTTCTTAGTGGTGCGTCCACCTTTGACACCCATTTCAACAAGTTTGCCCACACCTTCCTGGTCGAGACCAGCGAATGGGTTGTTGTTGAGAACTTCCGCATCCTGGTAGGTTGGGAGGAAGCTGGAGGAATCATCACGTGAAAGACCGAGTCCAGTCTGAGTAAGGTCGTTGGTTCCGAAGGAGAAGAACTCAGCGTGCTTGGCCACTTCTTCAGCGGTGATGGCAGCGCGGGGAATCTCGATCATGGTTCCAACGGTATACTTCAGCTCGCTCTTCTTGAGGCCAAGCTTCTTGCGAACTTCAGCAGCGGTGGTGTCGATGACATCCTTCTGAAGCTCAAGCTCACGTGCGTAAGCAACGAGTGGGACCATGATCTCAGGGAGCACCTTGGTGCCCTTTTTCTGAACCTCTGCAGCAGCTTCGAGGATGGCCTCGACCTGCATTGCGGTGACAGCCGGGTAGCTGATACCGAGACGGCAACCACGGTGACCCAGCATTGGGTTCTCTTCGTGAAGAGCGTGGATACGCTTGGTGATAGCGGCGGCGCTCATTCCAATCTTCTTGGAGAGATCCTTCTTCTGTCCGGCATCCATGGTGCCGATAAACTCGTGAAGAGGTGGATCCAGAAGACGGATGGTCGCGGGGCGGCCTTCAAGTGACTTGAAGATGCCAATGAAGTCCTTCTTCATGAACACCTTGATCTTCTTGAGAGCCTTGGCGCGGCCTTCGTCGTCGTCAGCGAGGATCATTTCACGGACAGCGTCGATGCGGTTGCCTTCGAAGAACATGTGCTCTGCGCGGGTAAGACCGATACCTTCAGCACCGAACTTGATGGCCTGCTGCACCTGCTCCGGAGTGTCGGAGTTAGTGCGGACACCAAGCTTACGAAGCTTGTCGGTCCAGCTCATGAGCTCCATGAACTTCTTGTAAGTGTCGGAGCGCTTGGCGGCTGCCTTGTTCTCGATGAGGCCCTGGATCACCTGGGAAGGAGAAGCCTTAATGCTACCTTTGTAGACGCTACCAACAAATCCGTTCAAGGAAAGCTCGTCGCCTTCCTTAAGAGTGACGCCGTTTCCGGAGAGAGTCTTCTTGTTATAGTCGATACTCATTCCGTGAGCGCCGCAGACGCAAACCTTACCCATCTGGCGGGCAACGAGAGCAGCGTGTGAGGAGGCACCACCTTCAGTGGTGAGAATTCCGTCAGCCGCGATCATGCCTCGAAGGTCTTCCGGAGAAGTTGCCTGACGAACAAGGATGACTTTCTCTCCTTTTTCAGCAGCTTTGACCGAGTCTTCCCAGTTGAAGTAAATCTTACCGGAAGCTGCACCAGGACCCGCAGGGAGACCGCTACCAACTTTCTTGGCAGCCTTCTCAGCCTTGGAGTCGAAGATTGGGGCAAGGAGGTGACCAAGGTCATCAGCAGGAATGCGAAGAATCGCGTCTTCCTTCTTGATGAGGCGCTCTTTCACCATGTCGAGAGCAATGTTCACCGCAGCAAAACCAGTGCGCTTACCGTTACGGGTCTGCAGCATCCAAAGTTTGCCTTCCTCGATGGTGAACTCAACGTCCTGCACATCGCGGAAGTGCTTCTCAAGCTTCTTACGAATGACGAGAAGCTCTTTGTGAGACTTGGGAAGATCCTTGGCCATCTTGGCGATGGGCTTCGGGGTACGAACACCAGCAACGACGTCCTCACCCTGTGCATCGATGAGGTACTCACCGTAGAAAACGTTTTCGCCGGTGGCCGGGTCACGAGTGAAAGCCACTCCGGTTCCGGAGGTCTTACCGGTATTACCGAAGACCATAGCCTGCACGTTCACAGCAGTTCCCCAAGCAGCGGGGATACCATACTTCTGACGGTAAACGATCGCGCGATCGTTCTGCCATGAGTTGAAGACGGCATTGACAGCTCCGGTGAGCTGCTCACGGGGATCTTCAGGGAAATCTTTTCCGGAACGCTTTTTGATGAGCGCTTTGAAAGCAGCAACCACCTCACGGAGGTCTTTTTCCTTCAATCCAGAGTCATCTTTCACCTTGGCTTTGGCCTTGGCTTTATCGAGAATGACTTCGTAAGGATCGTGGTGCTCGCCTGCTTCGGCTTCCACTTCCATCACAACACTTCCATACATCTGGAGGAAACGACGGTAAGAGTCCCAAGCGAACTTTGGATTGCCGGTCTTCTTGGCGAGAGCTTCAACAACTTCGTCGTTGATTCCCAAATTGAGGATGGTGTCCATCATTCCGGGCATCGACTCGCGAGCACCGGAACGAACGGAAAGAAGAAGTGGGTTCTCAAGATCACCGAACTTCTTACCCATGGCTTTTTCGACTTTGATGATGTTCTCCTCAATCTCTGCGTTGAGAGTCTTAGGGTACTTTTTGGCATTGTCGTAGTAATGAGTGCAGACCTCAGTGGTGATCGTGAATCCAGCAGGAACGGGAACTCCGATGCTGCTCATTTCGGCGAGGTTAGCGCCTTTACCTCCAAGGAGAGTTTTCATCGATCCATCTCCGTCGCAGGTTCCTTTGCCGAAGTAATAGACGTGTTTTACTGTCTTGGGGGTTGTTTTCTTGGCGGCCTTTTTAGCGGCCTTTTTTTTGGTAGCCATGGTGTTTTTGTTTTGAGAATTTCAGGGCAAGATTCCCGAATGGATTGCGTATCAGTCCGGTCGGAAAGGGGCGCACTCTAGCAACCATGCTCTTTGTGTCAACTGTGTTGCTTACAAGGAAAAACGGCCTATTTTCCAAGGCCAATTTCTAATCCCAAAAAGGCCAAGAAAGAATTTATCCTCCACCAAAAATGCCCGCCAAAGAGCGAGGAGAGAGAAAAGATGTAGATATTTGAAATTCTCACAAATCGCAGGAAACTCCAAAGTATTTCCAATCGCAAGAAAGCGCGACGACGGCTTGTATTTCCAGCTTGAGACCACAAGGCTTTCCAGTATGTCAAAAGAATACGATGTTATTGTTATCGGCGGAGGAAGTGGCGGCTACGCAGCAGCAAAAAAAGCCTCGGGATTCGGACTGAAGGTCGCCGTAGTCGATGGAGCGAGAGAACTAGGCGGCCTTTGTATTCTTAAAGGCTGCATGCCAACCAAAGCGCTCCTCGAGACATCGAGCCGAATGCGCGCCATTCGTGAAGCCGGAGCATTTGCTATCGGAGTTCAGGAGCCAACGGTCGACATCGACGGCCTCCGCGACAGAAAATCACGATTAATTGACGACTTTCAACACTACCGTGTGAAGGGACTTGAGAGCGGCGATTTTGATCTTATCCGTGGATACGCCAAATTCACTTCCCCTCACGAAATCGAAGTCGAAGGACATGAACTCCTCATAGGGAAAACCTTCGTTGTTGCCACCGGCTCGGTTGAAAGTATTCCGCCGATTCCCGGGCTTGCCGAGTCCCCTTTCTGGACCAGCGATGATATCGTCGACCTTCCACGTTTACCAAAATCTGTGGTTGTGGTGGGCACAGGAGCAGTCGGGATGGAGTCAGCCTTTCTCTTCGAAGGACTCGGATCCAAAGTCACCATCATTTCCCGCAGCCGTCCGCTTATCTCGGGAGTGGCTCCAGCCCTTTCGGAGGCCATGGAAAAACGCTGTCAGGATCTCGGCATCGAAATCATCTTCGAAAAACCTCTCACAACGGTGAGTCACGCCGATGACGAATTCTCACTCACTGTCGGAGAAGGCACCCAAATTAAGTGCGATCAATTGATCATGGCCTCGGGTCGCAAGCCAAACCTCGCTCCGCTCAATCTGGAAGCCGCCGGATTTAAAAACGATCTGAAACGCCTAGAGATAAACGAATATTGCCAGACCTCCCAGCCACACATTTTTGGTGTGGGTGATGTCTCTAGCCCCCTCGCTGTTGTCCACCTCGCCGTCATGCAAGGTGAGGCTTCCGGCGAGAACATTGCAGCCTATCTAAAGAATAAAGAGCAAAACTCAACTTGGGACGAACGACTCAACATCTTCGGGATCTTCACCGATCCCGAATTGGTTGAACTCGGTTGGAACGAAGACGAAGCCCGCAAACGCGGATTCAATCCGGTCACGGCCTCTTATCGCTTCGACGACCAAGGCAAGGGGGAAATCGTCGGAGAAAAACACGGCCTTGTCTCAATCACCGCAGATCGGAAAAGCGGAAAAATTTTGGGAGCCGCTGGCGTTGGCCCCCACGTCATCGACTACTCGCACACCATGATGGTCGCGTTGCATCAAAATCTCACCGTCGCAGAATTCCTTAAGATCCCATCGTATCACCCTACCTTGGGAGAAATCTGGACCTATGTTGCCGAAGAATTGATCGAAGAACTTTGAATCATCTCTTCAGCGACTTCCAATCAGACTCTTTCTGCGGGCCCAGAGTGCGAAAAGGCCAAAAAACGCCTCAATTTACAGAAAGAAGGATACCTCTCGATGCAGCCAAGATCGGGATCGACCGCCATGAGATTCCGGAACAGCCCCCTCCAAAAAAAAGGGGGGGGCGGGTGTCCCTTGAATAAAGACCCAAATAACTGCTATTTACTTCAAACATCTGGAATAAATGGTAACTTCAGGTCCTCGATAGAGAGCCTATTATGAAGACAGCACTAGCATTCATCGTCCTAGGAGCGTTGCTTGGACTTCCGTCTTGCGCGCCGACTCCCCCTACTTCGCCGCCTGCCCCCTGCTGAGGAGAAGTCCACTAAAGTCATCCGTGAGATGACTCACTAATTTTAGGCCAGGATGGGCAATCCCAGCCTTTTTTTGCCCGAATCGTGGTAATCCTTTAAAAAACGTTTGCATTCACCACGAGCTTCCCGTAGGTCCTGCGCCCCGCCAAACCAATTTTACGACCATGGATATCATCAGCAAGATCGAGAAAGAGCAAATGAAGTCAGACGTCGCCGACTTCAACGTCGGTGATACCGTCAAGGTCCACAATCGCGTGGTCGAAGGCGGCAAGGAGCGAATCCAGATTTTCCAAGGTATCGTCCTCGCTAAATCTGGTAGTGGCCTCAACACAGCCTTTACCGTTCGTAAGATTTCCTATGGAACCGGAGTTGAGCGTGTTTACTGCATCCACAGCCCACGGATCGCCAAGGTCGAGGTGGTTTCTCGCGGCAAAGTTCGTCGCGCCAAGCTTCACTATCTTCGCGACCGTGTTGGCAAGCGCGCCATCCAAGTGAAATCAGCTGACTGATTCACACTGATCTGTAATTTTTTCGAGCCGCAGTTGGAGTTTTCTCCCTGCGGCTTTTTTTGCGCTTCACCTGCGCCCCCCCGTCTCCCACTCTCCATAGCAGTGCGAATCCACTGGGCATTTGTCGTTCTTGCAGTGATCGGGACCATTCTCCTCACGTGGTTTCTGCGTACCGAAGATATGGACTTCCTAACACCTTCCGGTGTCGCAGTGACCGCATCGGACGATTCCCCAGACTTTGTCGATCCCTCCGTTGCACTGCAACCGGAAATCAAGGATCAACCGAATATTAACGGTGAAATCGAGCAACCCGAGGACCCGGACAAGACCTCCCCTCCTAAAATAAAAGAAATCACGAGAGCTGAACTCGGGGATTTGGCCGCCAGTCCGGGACTAACCGCGTATCGTGACTTCGCCCTTAGTGAAGAAGCCGACCGCTTGTTTGAGCTTTCATCAACTCTTCGGGCCCGGGGCGAATTCCAACGTGCTCTTCTCGCCTTCGAGAGGATCATCGATACAAACAAAGCAGATCCCAAAGCCCAGACCGAGGCGGCACAAGGCATCTCAGCCCTTTTAAAAAACCTGCCGAGTTGGAATGTCGACCCAAACAACGAAGTCATCCTAAACTTGCACCTTGGAACAGCACGCAAACCATCCGATCTACTGAAAAAAGCCCTTTTAGAGGTAGCCCTTCTTATCCGTAAGTCCTCTGGCGATCAGCTCGACATCATTCCGACGATCAATAGCAGCGATAATCCCGACGCGCCCGAGGACAGCCCGGTCGCGCTTTGGCTATCGACTACGAGCGACGAACCCGCTTCATCGGCCGTCATCACGCTGCGGCTCTCTAAGGATGAAGCAGACTACCTCCCAGAAATCTCGTTAGCAGTCTTCAAGGCAATCCGAAGTCATATGTCCCAACGTGGCTACCCGCCGATACCGAAGGCTCTCGAAGATGGTCAGGACTACCTTTCCCAGCAAATCACCCGCTTAATGTGGCGAGATTTTGCACAATCTCTTTATCAACAGGAGGAAGATGCTGCTGAAGAGGCTCCCACCGAGTCCTCCGAGCCAAATTCCGACTAGTCGCCTAAGAAAACTGATTCCTAATCGTTCACACCCTCGAATTCATGTTTAAACTACTCCTCCTCGCCACCCTTACCCTTCCGTGGACTGCCTTTGCACAGAAGGACGCTATGGTAGCTGAAAAACCTAAGATCGAGAGGATTAGCGATGAAGAAGTCAAAATTGGTAAAGTCTATCTCCGGCAAAAGAAACGTGAAATCAGCTTTCAAGGTGGAATCAATATGACCGAGGGGCTGATTGAGTACTTTTTGGCCACGACCAAGAGCGATAAAGTTCACGAAACGCTCATTCTTACCGATGTTTCACCGATGAATATCAACATCGCAATGAAGCTTCTTGGTATCAAGGAATCCAAGGAAATGTTCGAAATCATCGATCAGGACACCTGGAGGCCAACCGGAAGGTTTCCCGAGGTGACCCCGGAAGTTCATGCCGCATCTCTGGTCGATCTCTTTGTAGAGTGGGGCGAAGGAGAGAAAAGAAAGAGAGTCGCCGTCCACGAGCTTATTCACCACATCAATTGGCCTGACAAGTCGGCCACCCCAAAGCCCAATGATAAATTTAAGCCCGAGGAAGCAACCCTGAACCTCATGGAAAAAGGCCCTTGGCTTTCCACCGGTTCCTACATGCATGAAGGACGTTTTAAGGCCGAAGTTGGTGGAATCATCTTTGGAATCTACACGAACGAGCAAGCGATCGTAAACTTTCCTGGTAAAGATCGCCTTCTCGGAGATGTTTGGATTCCTAACAAAAAAACAACTCCTAAGGTTGGAACCGTTGTCACTCTCATTATTAAAGCTCACACTCCCAAAAAATGAAGAAACTCATCGCCTCAACGATCCTCGCAATCACGGCGCTTACCGCGACGGGACAGGAAAAAACAAAAATTAACGGCCTTCATCTTTCACTAAAGCTTGAAGCACAGCAAACCATTCAAAAAGGCAACAAATACCTTCTCGGCAAACAGCACGCCGATGGATACTGGGGAGATCCCAACCTCCCGGCTTTCACCGCTTACGCCCTTCGCTGCCTACTTCTTGACCCGGCATACGATACAAAGTCAACTCCCCCAGTCCCCGTCCAAAAAGGCTTGGATTGGCTAGTTTCCCAACAAAAAGCCGACGGAGGAATCTACGGCAAGGGCATGGCCACCTACTGCACCTCCTCCGCCGTTATGGCTCTATGGGTTGCAGACCCTCAAAAATATAAAGCTCAACTCATCAAGGCCCGTGGATTTCTGATCAACCAGCAAACCGACTGGGGCATCAAGGGCGCTGATGATACTGAATTCGATGGAGGAATTGGCTACGGCGGCACTTACGCTCATTCCGATCTTTCCAATACCCACCTAGCTATCGAAGCTCTTTACAACACCCGAGCTCTTGCGACCGACACCGGTGACAAGAAAGTTCAGGAATTGGATTGGGAAGCAGCCCTCGCATTCGTCTCCCGTTGCCAAAACCTTCAGAAGACGAACAAAGGCGAGAAAGTGGGTAACGACGGTAGCTTCATCTACTTCCCAGGCAACTCCAAGGCTGGTGAGGCAGTCGACAGCAAGACAGGACGGGTCGCTCTACGCGGATATGGCTCCATGTCATACGCCGGACTCCTTTCACTGGTTTATTCCGATCTCGATGCTGCCGACCCCCGTGTCGAAGCTGTCACCAAGTGGATCGACGACAATTATACTCTGACTGAAAATCCGGGACTCGGCGGACAAGGGCTCTTCTACTACTATCACATCATGGCCAAAAGCCTCGTCGCTGCCAATATCCCCGAACTACAGAGTAAGGACGGCCTTAAGATCGACTGGCGCAGTGACCTCGCTGCAAAGATCATCAATTCGCATCGCGAGGACGGCTCGTGGCTCAACACTGAAGCGAGCCGCTGGATGGAGAACGACCCCATCCTTGTCACCAGCTACGCGGTGATGACTCTTCAACAGATTCACTCTTCGCTGAACTAAGGAAGAAGTTCAACGGTCACAACCCGCCCGGTCGTTTCCGCACAGCCGTGGTGGGTTTTTTATGAGAATCCTTTTCCAATTTTTTGAAAGAAAGCCACGGATTTAAACCTTTGTTTTACCCACCCCCTTCGCAAAACCTCTGGCCTCACCCTCATGAATATTCAAGGCGCCACAAGACTCTCCCCCACCACCGGCGCCCTTGCACTCTTTGAAATAATTGCTTTCGCCGCCCTTCCCAAGGAGACCAAGC
>JBDNAG010000055.1:0-8905 GCA_039768565.1 Akkermansiaceae bacterium
GTTATCGCAAGGGCAGGCTCCAAAATTCCTGAACGGGGAAGTCGGACTACATTTTCTTCCGAAGGAGAAGCACATTGGTCTCTGTCCGGTGATGAGATTCTATGTCACGGTGATTCCTTCGTTGCGATCTCCGACACCAAATTGCGTGGCCTGCACAATGCCGAAAATCTTATGGCAGCTTGCTCGGCTGTGGAGGGACTGACTGCGGAGGTTGCACGTGAGGCCCTCTCGAAATACAGCCCGCCCGAGCATCGATGCGAGTTGGTGGCGATTATTGACGGGGTGGAGTATCTTAACGATTCGAAAGCGACCAACCTACATGCTCTGGAGTCTGCTCTTCGCTCACAAACTAGGCCCACCATTTTGATAGCCGGTGGAAAACAGAAAGGTCTGGATTACCAACCGTTGGTCCCCTTGCTAGCTGATAGAGCCAAGGCCATGATCGCCTTTGGTGAAATTGGCGATGAGTTAAGTTCTGTTTTCACGACTACCGTTCCATGCCAAACGGTGGAAACCCTCAAGGAAGCGGTAGCTGTTGCCGCTACCGACGCCGTCCGCGGGGATACCATTCTCTTTTCGCCCGGCACTTCCTCCTTTGATCAATTTAACGGCTACGAGGAGCGCGGTCGCGCTTTCAAGGCCGCCGTGCCCCGACTGACAAAAACCCTGTAAACCATTCCCAACAATGAAGACCCCGCGAACACTACAAACCAAAAGAACCCGGCCCAAAGCGGGTTTCCGCATTATGCACGCAGCAACCCGCTCGACCAAGAAGAGGAAGCAACGCGCTTCGACCACCGCTGCTCCCGAAGATCTGGGTGAAGTGCCCGGCGTTGGAGTCCCACTTGCCTTGGTTGTGATTTTGCTTCTGCATGTAGCCGCTATTGCTGGAATCTGGATCCATGACAAGTGGAGCGAGAGCGCAGACCTTAAAGCAACCAAGGTTGCTCTAAAGGATGACGTTCCACCTCAAAGAGATGCCAGTCTCGATTTTCACCTTGTGAGTAGTGGTGATACTGCGGAATCGATTTCCACCAACTACGGGGTCTCCAAAGATTCTTTGATTAGCGCAAACGATGGGATCAGCCAATTTGAGGCAGGGTGGAAAATTAATATTCCAGCACGTCGGAACACAAGCGCTGTGCCCGCAGTTACGATTGCCGGTGGAAGTTCAGTCAGGGACGATCCACCACGCTTTACCCCTCAATCACGTCCGTTGATTCAGACACGCGATGATGAGAGTATTCCAGGCAGCCGTCCGGGTGCTTTGGTTGAAGTTGGGAGTCCGGAAGCTGAGGCCGAAAGAACCAACGAGCCAGTCTATATTGCTCCGGTTGAGCCTGTCCGTGTTGATTCGATCCCCGTCGAGCCGGCGCGGGTCGACCCCGTGCGTCTTGCTCCAGTTACAAGCGGCTCCCGGCAACATGTCGTGAAGTCTGGAGAAACGCTTTGGAGAATCGCTCATAATAACAAGATCACGGTTGATCAGCTCAAGCGGGCGAATCCAAATGTGAATGTCAACGCGCTTAAAATCGGTGCGAAACTTTTCATTCCATCGAGCCAATAATTCGTAGTTTCTCAAAGTGGGTAAAGGAGCTTCCATTATTCTGTGTCTGGCAGTCGCCGCACTCATCACCTTGGGGTTGGTGATGTTGGCGAGCGCCAGCGCGAAGTGGGATTACTCCGTGGATCAATATTCTTATTTGGTGCGTCAAGCAATCTGGTTGGGGATTGGAGTCGCGGTCATGACCATCATGGCCTTGATTGATTACCGGATTCTTCAGAAGTTGACCTGGCCACTTTTTATCGTGGTTTGTATCGCCTTGATTCTTTGCTACGTGCCGGGAATCGGTGATGCTGCCAAGGGCGAAAATCGTTGGATCGTAATTCCAGTGATAGGCCGTTTTCAGCCTTCGGAGCCGGCCAAGTTGATTATCATGGTCGCTCTCGCTTCGTGGTTCGCCAAGTATCAGGCCGAGACTAAGAGTTTTTGGAGGGGTTTTGTCATTCCCTCTCTTATTCTAGGGGTTCCTCTATTACTGATTCTCTTTGAAATGGATATGGGAACTGCTGCTGGTTTGGGAGCAGCGGGTCTGATTGTGCTTTTCGTTTCCGGAACGCGGATGCGCTACCTTGGAACTTCAGTTGTTGTCACTCTGGCGATGGCCTACCAGTTGGTAAGGAATAATCCGAATCGATGGGAACGAATTATCGCTTTTATGGATCTGGAGTCATACAAGGAGGGTCGTGGTTGGCAGCAGTGGCTTGCGACCCAGGCTTTTGGAAATGGTGGTCCCTCGGGAATGGGGCTGGGCAACGGGGTGGTGAAGCAAATGAATCTTCCGGAACACCACACCGATTTTATCTTTCCCATCATTGGTGAGGAGTTAGGGGTTTTCGTTACCATGGGAGTGGTTCTTTGCTTTGTGGTGATTTTCTTGATCGGCTTGGGGATCTCAATGCAGGCATCAGACCGCTTTGGTGGAGTGCTCGGGATTGGACTGACCTCGGCATTGATCATTCCGGCAATGATGAACCTGGGGGTGACCACTGCGTCTCTTCCTAACACCGGACTTCCTCTTCCTTTCGTGAGTTATGGTGGATCCAGCCTTGTTTTCAGCTTCGCAATGATTGGCGTGCTTCTCAGCATTCTTCGACGTTCGCACGTGGCTGACGTCACAGAAATGCCTGCGGTAAAACAAAAAATCCTTGAAGTGCGACTTTAATCCCACCCATTGACTTAATTCTTAGGCAAAACCCAGACGTTGCGGAAGACCACAGGGTTCCCGTGGTTCTGAAGAAAAACAGGAAGAGGTTCGTCTTTAAGCGCTCCTTTTCCGGGGGCAGCAGTGGTGTTGTCCTTGGGGAGTTCACGATCCTTGTGAATGATTACTCCGTTAAGCTTGACCGTCATGCGAGGCCAGGTAGTGCGCTTGCCATCGCTATCAAATTTGGCGGCGGTGAAATCGACATCGTAAGTCTGCCAGGTGAGGGGAGGAAGGCAGGCGTTCACGTCGGGTTCGGAGATCGAGTAAATCCCGCCGCACTCGTTCATTTTCCCGTCGAGCGCGAAGGAATCGAGAACTTGAGTTTCCCAGCGACCACCGAAGTAAACTCCGCTATTTCCACGGCCCTGACCACGTGCGAATGGTTTGTAGGGAGTGCGGAATTCCAGGTGCAGTGTGTAGTCTTTAAATTTGGGCTTGCTCGTGGTGCCGGTGGCTTGAAGGAGGCCGTCCTTCATTTTGCCGTTCTGCCAATGCTCCACGCTTGTGCCGTCGAAGAGCACGGTTGCGCCCTCCGGGGCTTCCGCTCCAACAGTAGGGCTTTTACGGGCGACACGAGGGAGCTTGATCGCATCCTTGCCGTCTTGCTGAATGGTCAGAGTTTTCTCTTCGAGGAGAGCGGACACTCCTTTTTCTTGGGAGAAAGTGACTGTTCCTTCTTCGAGATTGCCGGAGATTTTGATTCGAGAATCTTTTTTCTCCCAGCCCAGCCCGGGAAGTCCGCCTTCAAGAACATAGAGATCAAACTTTCCGCCTCCGAGGGCTACGACCTGGGCTCCGACGCTTGCGCCTTTACGATGGTACTCGCCTTGAATCGAGAAGTCGGTGTTTTCTTTAAGGGCAAGCTCTGGGTCGGTCCAGGTCTTGGATTTATCAGCGCCCAAAAGGAGCAGGGTGGAGAAGGTGAAGGTAATGAAGATGTTTTTCATAGTCGTGAAATGGAAATACTTTCAGAAATACCGGAGATCTCGCGGTCATCTTTCCACGAGATGTCGGAGGGGCTTGTTTAATCTTTCTTCGACATCGGAATGATGAAGGTGTCTTTATTGGCGACCCACCATTCACGAATGTCCTTTTCGTGCCATTCGGCTCGCTCGTTCTTCTCGTTTTTCTGCTTTGAGCCGAGCTTCGTGTGTGTCGTGAAATACAGTGGCTGACTGTTTCTCTTAAACCACTCCTACCACGCTCTCAAGGAAGCCTGAGTGAAATGAGAATAGCCATTCCAGTGATCGCCATTCCAGCTGAGGTTTACACCGTGGTAAAAAGTCACCAAGGTGAGTGATTTGTCATTTTTGAAAAAGTAATGCGGTAGTCGCCGGTGCAGGCTCAGTGTTCCGGACTGTCGATTAGCTTGTCGAATTCTGAGGTATCTTGGGGAGTGAAAATGGGTCCTTTATTATCCAGAACGTATGATTCGACGTGAGAGGGGTTGACTGTAACTTCTGGTTTCTTTGTATGTTTGATAACCGTATTGAGAGCTTCAGCCCGCTCATCAGCAAGATCCAGAAACGGGGTTAAAAGAAAGAGGAGCGCGGCGAATCGTATGATTTCGTCGCTATCGAGCTGCCTTACCGAGGCTGTTACTACCACTTATTTGTTCTCGGAGTAATCTTCGGGGATGACTTCGAATTTCCGAAACGCGATGGGGCCGTGGTCGCCTTGGATGAAGATGTGGTCTTTTACGGCCCAGCCGCTGCGTTGGGCGGAGCGGGTGGGGCCTTTGGTTTTGATGTTTTTCTGAACGAGTTTGTCGTTGAGATGGACGGAAATGAAACGGGCGTGTTCGAGAACTTGCCCGTCCTTGTCCAAGCGGGGAGCTCGGAATTTAATGACCATTTTTTGCCATTCACCTGCGGGCTTGGAAGCGTTGACGAGAGGAGGATGGCCTTCGAAGCCCTTGGGGTTGCGTTTGTTATCCCAGCGATGGTAGACCGCTCCCATATCACCGTCAGTGGGTTTTTCTTTGCCATGACTATCGAGGATTTGGATTTCGTAACGACCTTGAAGATAGATGCCGGAGTTGGAGCCTTGTGGGATGAGGAATTCCGTTTCGACGGTGCAGTCACCGAATTTGGCGATTGTTTGGAGGTAGCCCGCCTTTTTTGGTGAAGTCGCGTTGGTGAAAACAGGAGGATCGGGGGAGGCGATGATGATGAGGTTTTTGCCGCTGGCCGAGATTTTTTCAGCGGGTTGCCAGCCTTTCTGATGTTTGAAAATTTTGAGCCACTCGTTGGCGGTGGCCATGGAGGTGAGGGCGAGGAGAAGAACTAGCGTTTTCATGTGAAAAAGTTTGTGATGGGAATAGATGGCTACCCGATGATCCCTTTGACAACTTTGGCGGGATTGACGCCGGTGAGTTTTTGGTCGAGGCCCATGAAGGGGAAAGTGAGGCGATCGTGGTCGATGCCGAGCTGGTGGAGAATGGTGGCGCTGAAGTCGCGGACGGGAACTTCGTCTTTGAGGACATTGTAGGAATAGTCGTCGGTTTCGCCATAAACGGTGCCGCCTTTGATGCCGCCACCGGCCATCCAGGTGGAGAAGCATTTGGGGTGGTGGTCCCGGCCGTAATTGTCGCGAGCGAGCTTGCCCTGACAATAGGTTGTGCGGCCGAATTCACCGGCGAAGACGACGAGGGTGTCGTCGAGCATGCCGCGTTGTCTGAGGTCATTGATGAGTCCGGCGCACGGCTGATCGATATCGTATGCCTGACCTCGTACTTTCTTGGGAAGGCCAACATGGTGGTCCCAACCGCGGTGGAAGAGCTGGATGAAACGAACGCCGCGCTCGGCCATGCGGCGTGCGAGGAGGCAGTTGCGGGCAAAGGAGCCGGACTTTTTGACTTCGGGGCCGTAGAGTTTTTCGTTGATGGCGTTGTTCTCTTGCTTCAGATCGGTGAGTTCGGGAACGGAGGCCTGCATGCGGAAGGCCATTTCTTGCTGCGCGATGGTGGTCTGGATCTCTGGGTCGCCTATTTTCGCCATCTCTTCTTCGTTTAGCTTGGTGACGAGGTCGAGCATCTTGCTGCGGGTTTTGCGGGAGACGTTGGCGGGGTTCGAGAGGAAGAGGACGGGATCGCCGGAGGGTTGGAAGGGGACACCTTGGTGTTTTGATGGGAGGAAGCCGGATCCCCAGAGGCGGGAGTAGAGGCCTTGCACGTTTTGGCGGTCGCCGGACCAGAAGGCTGAGTTGAGAACGATGAAGTCGGGAAGATTTTCGTTCATGCGACCAAGACCGTAAGAAAGCCAAGCGCCCATGGAGGCCTTTCCGGGGATCTCGGTGCCGGTGCAGAAGAGGGTTTTGCCGGGGTCGTGGTTGATCGCGGTGGTGGAGGTGGATTTGATGAGGGCGAGATCATCGGCGACGGAGCCGAGGTGGGGGAGCACCTCGGAGAGATGCATTCCGCTTTGGCCATGTTGGTCGAACTTGAACATGGAGGGCGCGACGAGCTTGGCGCGGCCTTTGGTCATGGCGGTGACGCGCTGGCCTTTGTGGATGGATTCGGGGAGTTCTTCTTTGAAGCGCTTGTGGAGATCAGGCTTGTGGTCGAAGAGGTCGAGCTGCGAAGGAGCGCCGGCCATGAAGAGGAAGATGACGCGTTTGGCGGGTGCTTTGGGGAGATGGTATCCATGGTCCCCGGAAGCGGCAGCTTGAGAGGCGAGGTTGCCGAGGACGGTGGCACCGAGGCCCATGCCGGTAGTGTTGAGGAATTGGCGACGGGTTTGTGGGTCAAACATGGGAGATGAATTTTGAGATTTGAACAGTGAGATCTGAACTTTGAAGGCTTGGTTGCTATGACCAAAAACTGGAGCTTTTGGCTGCCTTTACTGTTTGTTTTTGAAGGAGTCCTGGTTGAAGAGGGTGTGGACGATCATGGTCCAGGCGAAGTTTTCATCACCCTCTTGACGGAAGGTGGTGAGGCCTTCCTTGAGAATCTTCAAGGTGGACTCTGAAGGTTTGTGTGCGGTGATGGTTTCGTGCAGTTGGATGAGTTTTTCGTCTTCGGTGCCAGGCTGTGCGATGAGGGTTATCGCTTTGTGTTGGGCGGCTTTGAAATACTCCGGCTCGTTCATGAGGAGGAGTGCCTGGAGCGGGGTGTTGGTGCGCTCGCGTCGGGCGATGCAGGCGTCGCGGCTGGGAGCATCGAAGATAGTCATTTGCGGAGGGGCGAGGCCGCGTTTCCAGAAGGTGTAAATGGAGCGGCGTTTGTCGGCGGGCGCGGGGTCGGGTTTGAAGGAATTTGGATAGGAGCTGGGAAGGGCGACCATTTTCCAGATGCCGGGGGGTTGTGGGGTTTTGACGGAACGTCCGCCCATCTCAGAGTTGAGGACTCCGGTGACGGCGAGGAGTTGGTCGCGGATGACTTCGGAGTCGAGGCGGGTGCGTGAGCCCCGGGCAAGGAGGCGGTTCTCGGGGTCGGTCTCGAAGTCGACCGAGGTGGCGGCGGAGGATTGTTGGTAGGTCTGGGTGAGGACGATGTCCTTCATTAGTTTTTTAACGTCCCAGCCTGATTCAATGAATTGAAGGGTGAGGTGGTCGAGGAGTTTGGGGTGGCTGGGCCACATGCCCTGGGCGCCGAAGTCTTCGGAGGTTTTGACGAGGCCGGTGCCGAATAATTGTTGCCAGAAGCGATTGACGGTGACGCGTGCGGTGAGGGGATTTTCTTTTTCGACGAGCCAGTTGGCGAGGTCCATGCGAGTAGCCACATCGCCGGATTTCTTGAGAGAAGGAAGGAAGTGTGGGGTGTCGCGGGTGACGATGTCGCCCTTTTGGTCGTAGTTGCCACGGACGCGAATATGGGTTGGTTTGACGTCCTTACGCTCGCGCATGACCATGGCTCCGCGGATGTTGCGGGCTAGGATAGATTTTTGTTTTTGAAGCTCCGCTATTTTCTTCTTGGCCTGATCCTCATTCAGGTCGAGCGCAAAGTCTGGAATAGGGACTGGAGTTGCGGGGTCTGGAAGTTCGCCTTTATCTCGTTGCTTCGGGGCTCCAGCTGGTTGGAGAGGTTTCTTAAGGTTCGCGATATGGGATTGGAGTTTTTTGATCTCGTTCTCGATGGCTGAGAGTTTCTTGTTTTGCTCTTTGGTAGGAAGTTCGATGTAAGGAGGCTGAAGGCCTCGATAGAAGTCCGGAGTGCCACGTCGGCCGGTTTCGGGAGTGCCGTCGAAGTTGTTGAAGAAGGCATACATTTGGAAGAAATCCTTCTGGGTAATGGGGTCGTATTTGTGGTCGTGGCAGACGGCGCATCCCATGGTGAGGCCCATGAAGGCGGTGCCGACAGCGGAGACGCGGTCGACGACATTTTTGAAGTGTGATTCTTCGGGAAGGGCGGTGCCGACGTCAATGATGAGGTGAAGCCGGTTGAAACCGGAGGCGATGAGTTGCTCCTGGGTGGGGTTTGCGTAAAGGTCACCGGCAATCTGGTATTTGGTGAAATCATCGTAAGGGAGGTTTTTGTTGAAGGCCTGGATGACCCAATCGCGGTAAGGAGAGTGGTCGCGGTAGTGATCGTGGTGGTTGCCATTGGTGTCGGCAACGCGGACGAGATCGAGCCAGTATTTCGCCATGTGTTCGCCGTAAGCGGGCTTGGTCATGAAACGGTCGACAAGTTTTTGGTAGGCGTCGGGCTCGGTGTCGGCGAGGAATTGTTCGATCTCATGACGAGTGGGCGGGAGGCCGGTGAGGTCGAGGGCGAGTCGGCGAATGAGGGTGCGCTTGTCGGCCTGGCCCTTGGGCGATTTTCCTTTGGCTTCGATTTTAGCGAGGACGAATTTGTCGATGTCGTACTTTGGCCACGCTTTGTTTTTGATGGAGGGGGCTTCTTGCTTTTTGGCGGGCACGAAGGCCCAGAAGTCTTCGTATTCAGCACCTCCTTGAATCCACTTTTTAAGGAGCTCTTTTTCTTCGGAAGTGAGAGCCTTGGCATGGCCATCGGTGGGCGGCATGGGGTCATCCTTGTCGGTGATACGAATCCAGGCTTGGGATTTTTCGAGAGAGTTGGGGACGATGGCAGCGAGGCCATCCTTTTTATTATAAGCACCTTCCGGGGTGTCGAGTCGGAGCCCTGCCTTGCGGTTGGCCTTCCCCTTGGTATCAACGCCGTCGTCAGGACCGTGGCA
>JBDNAG010000056.1:0-9448 GCA_039768565.1 Akkermansiaceae bacterium
AAAAAGTGGTGAAGAAGGCTGCTGTTAAAAAAGTGGTGAAGAAGGCTGCTGTTAAAAAAGTGGTGAAGAAGGCTGCTGTTAAAAAAGTGGTGAAGAAAGCTGCTGTTAAAAAAGTGGTGAAGAAAGCGACAAAGCGCGCCAAGAAAAAGGTGGCTGAAATAGAGGAATTGCCTCCGGTCGTCGTTAAGCGCCGCTATGTGAAGCCTGAAAAGGTCGCAAAGCTTACTATTTTCGAGAAAAAGCAGCGTCAGCGTCTGCTAGATCTCCGGGACCAGATTACGGATGTGATGCACGGAATTCAAAGCGATACCATCAAGAATGGTGCTGAAGGAAGTGACGCTAGCGGATCTGGCATGCACCAAGGGGATGCCGGATCAGACGCCTATGACCGCGATTTTGCTCTGAACATGCTTTCCAAGGAGGCAAACGCATTAGGTGAAATTGAGGAAGCACTGCAGAGACTTGAGCTGGGAACCTATGGAGTTTGCGAGGAATCAGGCCAAAAAATCCCGAATCCTCGCCTCGAGGCTATGCCTTTTGCCCGTCTCACGGTGGAGCGGCAGGCCGCCAAGGAGAGAGAAAATTCAATGCGTGATTTCTCGAGCCGCGAATTTGGCTTTAATTAGAAAAATTCTGAGAATCAACCTGCGGTCCATTTTTTTTGGACGCGGGTTTGTTTTATCGATTTAAAAGACTACCATCCTAACAGTTATGAACAGTTTACTTCCAATCGCCGCCTCCTGTCTTTTAGCTGGCGGCGCCATCGGCTACATCGTTGGCGACAGCGGTCAAGATAGCTCGGCCGCGGAAAGCGTGGCCGAAAAGGAAAAGTCACGTGCCGCTGGCAGCTCTCGTGCGTTCGGACGCTCTGGCTCTGGCTCTGGCTCTTCGTCTGCAAAGGGTTCCGGCTCTGGCAAGCCCAGCAATTATGGTGAGGTTTCAAATGTTCCAGGTCAGACCGCACGAGTTCAGGCTTTGGTCGATCTCTACTCCAATATGACCAGCGAAGAGCTTAAGGAGGAAGCAAAGCGATTGGACGGGTTACCCATGGGGGAGCGTTTCCTTGCAGGGTCGCTGCTCTACGCGGCTTGGGCAGAAGTATCTCCTTATGATGCCATGGATCACGCCAATGGGCAGCGCGGGTGGGCCTCGATGATGATCAAACCGGGAATCCTTCAAAGTTGGGCTGCCAGTGATCCGAAAGGGGCTGCAGATTATTATATAACAAACAAGTCCGAATTTGCCGGTATGGGCATGATGGGGCGAATGGGAGGTGGAACCGGGGGTGCTACAGTTGCCAAGGAGTGGGCAAAGCAAGACCCTGAGGGTGCCTTGACATGGGCCAAGGGTCTCGAAGGTCGGGATGGAAGTGACGCCACGGCTAGGGTTTTGGCTCAGATTGCCGAAACTGACCCCGAAAGGGCTGCAAGTCTGACGGTGGGACTTGAAGGCGATGCTCTTGCGAGTGCCAATGAAAATATAGCTAAAGAGTGGGCCAAGAAGGATTGGGGTGAAGCCGAGTCATTTATCAACGGACTACCTGCCGACCAACGTGGGGACGCACTGGGTGCGGCAGTGCGGTCGTTAGCCAACGAGAATCCAACTCTTGCCGCCAGGAAAGCTTTAGAGATTCCGGAAGGGGACTCCCGCGATGATGCTATCGAATCTGTTGCAGCATCATTATCTCGTGAAGATCCGGCAAAAGCTGCGGAGTGGGTCGTCGAGAATGGTTCGGAGAAGGCACAGCGCGATTCGATGCGGAATGTTATTGGCAACTGGGTTGATCAGGATCCAACAGCGGCGAAGGAATGGGCTGTGGGCCAGCCTGAAGGGGCCGTCCGGGACTCCGCTGTCTCCTCGTTCGTCATGAGCGACAAGAATGGTTCTCCACAGGAAAATATCCAACTTGCAGAAACCATCACAGACGAGCGTTCACGTGGCTGGTCAATTGGTATGACAACCATGCGTTGGATGGGCGAAGATCCGGAGGCTGCTTCAAGTTACCTTGAGACTTCTGAATACATCGACGAAGGAATGAAGAAGCGTATTCTTGGCCGTGGGGGTCGTTAGTCTTTGGTTAATTTGACAGGCTCCTAAAGGGTCGGCACCCTCCTTGGAGTCGATGAGTTCTCCTGACAATAATTATGCGTTAGCGCGGATCGACCTGCCGGGTGCAAGCACCCACGGCTGGCAGGTCCGTCTTCAACGCAGGGGAATTAAGTATGCCAAGTTTTTCGGGGACCGTGTTTACGGTGATCCGGGTGGGTCACTTGCTTCCGCACGTCAATGGCGGGATCAGCTGCTCGGAGAGATCGAGGCCCGGGATCAGGCTAGGGTTTGCACACGCTCGCCTCGAAATCGTTCTGGCGTGGTTGGCGTTTCAAAGGTGACAGTGATAACAAACGGGAGCCGCTATGAATTTTGGCAGGCTACTTGGTCTCCAAACCCGGGCCGTAGACGATGCGTAAAGTTTTCGATCCGGCGATATGGCGACTGCGAGGCCTTCCGTCTTGCGGTGGTTGCTCGCGAAAAAGGCGTGGGTGCGTGATTCTACAATCACGAGTCTTGCAAGTAGGCGGGAGAGTTGTTTGTCTCTGAAGTAACTTATGTCGAGCCCTTCCGAAGTAATTTGTCGTCCCACCAAGTGGTTTATCTGGCGTGCTGTGTTGATGCTGGTGATGTTCGGGGGATTTGGCGGCTATTTCCTTTACGATTGGAAAATTGGATACCCTGAAAAGAACTATGTGGTAGCGAATTATATCGCTTTCAATAAGGCAGGAGAGGCTTGGACAATGGACGAAAACCGGGAAAGTCCGGAAATTTGGAACGCATTTGTTAAAAGGCAGATCATTCCTTTCGATGAAGATCGCTCGATTTACCCTGCGAGCACAGACTTTGAAGAAAATTGGCCGGAGATTCTAAAGCAGATGGACAATCACAAGAGTGATGACCTCTGGGCTGATTATTCAGGGGAAAAAGGCTGGCCTCAAAAAGTAAACGTGGAGGAAGATCCAAAAACGTCGGGACAGATTCGCGAGCAGCTTTATGCGGCATGTGTCTGCTTTGCTCTCACAGCAATTGCCTCGTTCTTTTTGATTAGAACCAAGGGGCGTGCCATGAAGGTCGATGAAAAGGGTTACTATCCGCCAGGTGGCAATTTGATCCCATTTTCTACCATCAAGACCCTTGATAAACGGAAGTGGGAGACCAAGGGGCTGGCGACCTTGACCTACGACGCCAATGGGGAGGATAAAAAAGCCAAGATCGATGGGATGATTTATGGGCAATTCAAGGAGGAAGAAGGCGCTCCAGCGGAGGTGCTATTCCAAAAAGTCCTCCAAAACTTCGAAGGTGAGCTCATCGAACTGGTAGACGAGGATGAGGACGACGAAGCCGATGATAAAGTCCTAGAGGAGGGGAATGGTGAGGCTGCCGAGGCAGGCGACTCTGACGATTCTGTTGAAAAGGAGTGAATTTTAGGAGTTGCCAATTACGTGGACTCACATTAATCCAAAAGGCCATGGCAGAAAATATCCAAGAAAAAGTCACCGAAATCATCGTGGAACAACTCGGCGTTAGCGCTGATCAAGTGAAGCCCGAGTCAAAAATGATCGAAGATCTTGGCGCCGACTCCCTTGATGCAGTTGAACTCGTTATGGCTGTCGAAGAGGAGTTCGGTATCGAGGTCCCCGACGAAGAAGCCGAAAAGCTTATTAGCGTTGGTGATATTATTTCCCACGTTGAGAAGGTTCAGGACTAAGTTCAGGCTTCGGTTTATTGAAACCAATTTTTCAAATGGCAGGCTCCCACGTGGAACCTGCCATTTTCATTGGCCAGTGAGCTTATGATGAGCGATACTTCGAACGAAGATGCTTTCTCCAGATGATTTCCAATACGCAATTGAGACGACCAGGGTCATTCATGAGCCTGATCGTCGCATTGAGACGTTTGGGGCAACCCGTTTTGAATTCGAAATTCTCAGCGAACCTATGGACAGCGTGGGCAAGGTTTGTATCCGAAGAGGAGAGGTTGAGGCGCAAAAGCCGCAGTTGATCAAGCCGGATGGCTTTAACGAAATCGAGCTGGAGGGATTTGATCCGAAGGTCCTCCGCGTCATCTAACACTTTAAAGATCAAGGGATTGACCTGAGCTTCCTTCAATATGGTTTTCAGTTCAAACGTTCTGATGTCTCAAAGGAATTCGTGCACGATCGGCTTGAAAGCGTGAGCGAAAAGGCTCTGGAGGCCGTGAGAATTTCAGGTAATCCTTCCTTAGCCATCGTTCAGAGCGTAGATGACGCCTGGGAGGTCGGGATTATGAAATTCACCCTCGACATGATTATGAAGTCGCAAGATATCAATCGTTTCGATCTAAAGCGGCGCGGCTTGCTCTAGGTCCGGTTTTCAAATGAACGGGATCGTTACCATTATCAAGATCTTCGCAGTCCTCTTTGTGGTGGGGCTCATCGGGACTCTTATCCTTTTTCTTAGGAAATTCCAGGAGGATTTTATTGACCCCAAGGAGGTGGCTCGAAAACCTTTGGAAGAAATTATTGAGGAGAATGAGCAGATCAATTTTGAGGCCGGACAATATGAATTTAACCGTGCGCTCGAGCTTATCGCGCTGGACGATATTGAAGAAGCCAAGGAAAAGCTGAACTTGATCGAGAATCTTTATCCCGACTCAAATCATGCCCCGGAAGCACGGCGGATTCTGGGAGAGATTAATCTGGATGAGATTCTTTCCATTGAGAACATGGAGAATAAGAAGATCCATCGGGTTACAGCAGGTGAAGGCTATCTAAAAATCGCCACTGAGAACAAAACGACTTTGGACAGCATGATGTTCCTCAATGGTTTGACGGAGTTTGGTAACCTGCACACGGGTGATGAACTGGTTGTGATGCCTCTTGATTTCAAGTTGGTTATCAATCTCCCAAAGATGCGAGTTGAGCTTTTTCATCGGGATCAGGAGAAGAAGGAGCATCTGTTTGCCAAAGATTATCCTATTCGCAAACTGGAGTTGGGACGAATGAGATCTGGTCATCATCAGGCGAAAATTTCGCGTAAGCACGGATTCCTGAAAGGCAAGACCTTCCCTCCAACCCATCAGAGCTACCGTCACGCCAGTAAGGTTTTGGGGCTCAAAGTGGGTCGCTCCATAATTCAATTGCGTCCGCTTTCCGGAGATGAAGATCTTGATTCCGGCCCCGGCATCTTTCTGGCTCCGCCCGATATGGAGGAGTTGTCGATGCTCATTCGGGTCGGAAATGAAGTGGAAGTTAGAATCACCGGATGATAGAATCCCCGCACTGCACAAATTATGGAACTGCTTGAATTTGAAAAGCCGATCGCTGAATTGGAAAAGGAGCTGGAGTTGCTTCGGAACAAATCCCGTTCACAAGATATCGATCTCAGTTCGGAAATCTCGGCAATCGAGGGAAAACTAGTGGAAACCCGTCGTCATATTTACGAGAATCTCAGTCCGTGGCAGCGTGTTCAGATTGCCAGGCATACCAAACGTCCTTACATGTTGGATTACATCGCGAGAACATTTACCGATTTCGCCGAGCTACACGGCGATCGCATCGTCGGTGACGATCATGCTATGCCGGGAGGGTTTGCGACAATTGATGGTCAGCGCTGCGTCGTTTTGGGGCATCAAAAGGGAAGGGATCTTAAGGAGAATTTGAAGCGCAACTTCGGAAGCGCGCATCCCGAGGGATATCGTAAGAGCCTGCGCCTGATGGAGATGGCCAATAAATTTTCACTACCGATTGTGGCCCTTATCGACACTCCGGGTGCCTTTCCCGGAATTGGTGCCGAAGAGCGAAATATCGCCGAGGCGATTGCCCGCAATCTCCGTGAAATGATGTTGCTGGAAGTCCCCATTGTGGCTGTGGTGCTGGGTGAGGGTGGTTCCGGTGGGGCTTTGGGAATCGGGGTGGCCGATAAGGTTCTCATGATGGAGAACGCCTATTACTCGGTGATCAGTCCCGAAGGCTGCGCGGCCATTCTGTGGAAGCACCGCAAGCATGCTCCGGAAGCTGCTGATGCGATGAAGATCGCCGCTCCTGATCTAGCCAAGCTTGGCCTCATCGATGGCGTGATCCCTGAAGTTCCGGGTGGAGCTCATCACGACCCCGATGCCGCTGCCGATGCTTTGCGCGAAATCGTTTCCAAGAATCTCAAAGAGCTCCTGGCTCTGTCCAAGAAGGATCTCAGAGCCAAACGCTACGAGAAGTTCCGCCGCTTCGGCGAGTGGGAACAGATCTAGGTAATCGCTGATTCCAAAGCTTGTTTGACCATGCCATCTGTTTCCGGAAACACTGTCCGGAGATCGATGAAGAGAGCGTCGTCAGTGGTGTAGCCGACAATTGCCGATGCTCCGAGGCGGAGCTTTTTGGCAAGCTTGGTGACGGATTGATTATTTGGAACCAGCTTGATCGCGACCGAGGGAAATTCACTACGAGGCATGGTGCCACCGCCCGGGCGAGCCAGGGTGTCTTTGATTGTGATCGTGACGTTATCATTCGACAGGCCCTCGATGATGGCTTCGGCGCGGGTCTTCAGGTCTTCGACCGACTTGGCGAGGAAGGTCAATACCGGGACATCGCTTCGCGTGGGATCGGCCTTTGTTTCGAGATACTGATCGATCGATTCCTGAAGAGTGGTCAGGATGAGCTTGTCGCAACGCACAGCCCGGAAGAATGGTTCTTTTTTAATCTGGGCCACCATGTCGGCACGTCCGCCAATGATGCCTGACTGAGGTCCGCCGAGAAGTTTGTCGCCGGAGAAGATGACGAGATCGATCCCGCGACGCAGACATTCCTGCGGGGTGGGTTCGTGTTCGATTGGTGCCAGTTCGTCCGTGTTCATCATGGCACCGGAGCCAAGGTCTTCGACGAGTGGCAAGCCGTTGTCGTGGGCCAATTTTGCGATCTCCGGGACTTCGGGTTCGCCGATGAAGCCGTCGATATAGAAATTGGAACGGTGAACTTTGAGAATGAGCGCAGTTTGCGGCGTGATGGCTTTCTCGTAGTCGTAAAGGTGGGTTTTATTGGTGGCCCCAACCTCCACAAGCTTCGCTCCGGAAGTTTCAAGAATCTCCGGGATTCGAAATCCACCGCCAATTTCCACAAGCTCGGAGCGTGAAACAATGACCTCGTTTTTGCCTTCCTCGACAAGAGTCCGAAGGGTGAGGACCAGTGCTGCCGCGCAGTTATTGACAACGGTAGCTGATTCGGTTTCGAGCAGGCAGGCGAGGGCGGTTTCAAGATACCCGGCCCGTTTTCCGCGTGAGCCTGAGGGCAGATCAAATTCCAGGTTGGAATAACCTGTCGCAATTTTTTCGAGAGCGGTGGCAGCGCGGGGTCCCAGTGGGGACCGGCCAAGGTTGGTGTGAATGAGAACTCCGGTGGCATTAATGACCGGCTGAAGGCGGGAGTTGGCGAACTCGATCAATCCTTGTTTCGTCGCTTGCTCGATTTCCTCACGGGTGTGATCTCCGTCGGCAAGAAGAAGTTTACGAAAGCGGTCGATTTCTCGGCGCACGAAGAGATTGACCAGAGGTCGTGGGAGCGAAACCTCCGGTGCAAGCGAGGAGGCAAGTTTTTCGACGGAGGGAAGGGCGGCGAGTTTGCTCATGATCTTGAGAGTATCATGGCGCGAGATCACTCCCGGGTAAAGCCGGAGTCTTCTCTAACCGATCCAGCGGATTCCTCCGTCTTCGAATGAGATCTTACGTTTTTTGAAGAGCGCGCCAGTTGCTTTCTTAAAAACTTTTTTGCTGACTCCGAGTTCGAGGTTGATTGTTTCGGGCGAGGACTTGTCATCGATGGCCCAGAAGCCTCCACGTGAGTTGAGTTCGCGCTCCAGGCGGGTCTCAAGGTTCTCGACCTTGGCATTGCCGGGCGCGTAAAGGGAAAGGTCAACCTTGCGATCATTTCGAACCTGAGTGACGTAGCCTTTGATCTTATCGGCATAAAAAAGTTCTTCAAAAACCTGATTCTTAAAAAGAAGACCGGAGTATTTGCCATCCACGATGGCCTTGTAGCCCATATCAGTTCTGCCAAAGATGATCATATCGACTTCGGCACCGTCAGGATAGTCCGGGGTGTCGGTCGAAAAGTGCCGGGTAATTCGCTGGGAAGCCACCAAGCGTTCACTTTTAGGGTCGAGATAAACGTAAACTACGACCGGTTGTCCGACCTTGGGAGGATTGCGTTGTTCGCTGTAGGGAAGAAGGAGGTCCTTGCTGAGCCCCCAATCAAGAAAGGCTCCGGTATTGTTCGAGGCCAGAACCCGTAGCACGCCGAAGTTGCCCGGAGTGACTATCGGGACTTTTTGAGTAGCGATGGGAAGGTCCTCCGAGTCTCGATAGATGAAAACGTCGACTAGCTCGCGTTCGTCGTTAATTCGCTCGCCCTTTGGTAGGAGAATTTCGCCGAGTTCTCCTCCATCCAAAAAAGAACCTGCACCAACTTCCCTGAGATATGGGAGTTTTGCGCGTTCGCCGATCTTTGCCATGTCGGAAGCTTATCGGGCTTTCGTCGCTACGTAAACCGTGCTCTCAAACTCCTCATCTTGGATCGGGTTGTGGAAGGGAACAATGTGCGATTCGACCTTGGCGAAAACTTCGTTCAGAGATTCCAGAAATAAGGCTTCAGGCGGATCATCGGACCAGAGGCCGAATATTCCACCTGGCTTGATTCGCCCAGCGAATTTGCGGAGTCCTTCGGTTGAGTAAAAGCTCGCGTTGTCCTGAGTGAGAAGATGGGCGGGGGAGTGATCGATATCGAGAAGGATGGCGTGATGGGTGGTGGCCTCGGATTGATAACCATCCCCCAGCGATAATTCAAAGAAGTCGCCAAGGACGTATTGGCAGCGGGTATCGTCGTTGAGGCCTTTCCCGAGTGGGACGAGTTCCTTTTCGTGCCACTCGATGACTGGCTTGAGGTAGTCTACGATTTGGAGGGCTCCCACTTCCTCGAATTCCAGTGCCGCTCTGGCGGTGTAGCCCAACCCAAGCCCTCCAACCACAACGTCCAGTTTTTCACCGGGGAAGCTTTCCTTGGCTGCATTGAGGCCAAATCGGGAGAGTTCCTGTTCCACCACCGTGAACATCGAAGACATGAGGAAGGCATTGCCGAGGATGATTTCGTAGATTTCCTCGTTTTCGAGAGAGAGAATGGTTCTTTTCCTGAGAATCAGGTCTCCGAGAGGGGTTTTTTGATAGTCGATCTCCTCGAATCGGGGAATGTGAGCCATATGGAAGGTTTACTGGGGACAAGGATTGAGTGCGAGGGTGAAAAAAGTTCAAAAACCTTCTTGCCTCAATCGGCTGGTGAATATACTTCCCCGCCGTCCACAACGACAAAACGACCCGTTCGTCTAATGGTTAGGACTCCGCCCTTTCACGGCGGCAATAGGGGTTCGAATCCCCTACG
>JBDNAG010000272.1:0-17717 GCA_039768565.1 Akkermansiaceae bacterium
AAATTCGTCGGCGTCTTCGCATCTGATGGCAAGAAAGCCGAAATCCGAGTCTCCGATTCCCCCACCGCAGACTGGCAGAACGTCCCCGTCGCCGGCGCCGCCCAAATCGTCAACAACGACTTCCGCCGCAACACAGCCGTCATCACCGCCACTCTTCCCAAAAGCCCGGGAGACGCGACTCTCTATTACACCATTTGGAAAGATGGAAAGAACGTCACAACCGACCCCCGCATTGGCACCGCCGCCTGCGGACCAGGCACCGGTTTGGTCGGCGATGTCCCATCATCCGGCTCCTACGTAGGCCGCCTTCCCCAGCTCAAAGCGCCCTACAAACTCTGCGGCCTCAGTTGCCACGCCATCACCTCCGGGCTGCAACAACGCACGGAAGCCGGTTTAAAAATCCTCGGCGGAGGCGACGACTGGCAGGTCCGCGACCAACCGTCCGTGGAATCCTACAAGCACCTCGACGACTACAATTTCCAAATCATGGTTTGGGAAGATGACGTTTGGTACATGGAGCTCGTCCTCTACCCGCCCAGCACCGACGACGCCTACAAGGTCATCGCCAACTCCATCTTCGGACCGACCTCGCGTTGGCAGATGATGCAGCATTGGAACATCATCAACCCCGGCGACCACGACTACGGCATGGACGACGTCAAAGGCCCCGAGCAAATCGCGATTCGCAAGCGCGAGGGGTTGGGACAGGATCCTTCCTACATGCGACGCAATTTCCAAATCGTCCATCACCTCGTCACCGGCGCCGAGGAAGTCGACCCTCTCGCCAACCCCAAAAAGTGGCGCGCCTGGAAAATGCCCCGCCGTGACTTTACCCTCACCATCGTCGATGCCCGACTCTGGCGCAGCTCACAAGACACCAACATCTGGAAAGACTGGGGCTGGAATCATGTCGAAAATGCCTACGACCGGGCCGACCCCACCCGCGCCCTCCTTGGCGAAGAACAATTCGCCTGGCTGCAACAACTCATTCGCACCGATTCCGCGCCCTTAATCTGTCTCACCGGACTCAACGGCCTCCACACCATCTGGAGCGGAAACAAAGGCGGAGACATTCCCTTCCAACAACGCGACCGCGTCGCCGCAGACTATGCCGGATGGGTCAAAGCCGGAGCCGACCGCCTCATCGAACTCCTCTCCGAGCGCGATGGCGTCGTCACCGTTTACGGCGATGTGCACAACGGCAGCATCGTCAAAAATACCGACTACAATCTCATCGAATGCTCCTTCGGACCCATCGGTCGCAGCGGCGGACGCTCCGTCATCCCCGGCTTTGGTCCCAGCATGAAAGACTTCGACGGACGCCCTCTCGACGTCCATTGCCTCTACCATAAGCAACACGCCACTCCCGATCTTCAGCCTCAGAAGAAAGAAGATCCCTTCTACTGGAACTTCCTCGAAATGGAATTCGACCCCACCCCGGATGACCCCAAAATCGGCCTCCGTATTCGCAACCTCATCGATGCCCCGGACGAGACTCCACGCGGCGGTGGCTCTCTGACAGAAACCGCTTCACAAAGCGGTCAAGCCGCGACTTGCAAACTCCCTGAAGTCAAAACCCTCCCCAACTCCGACCTCCGCCTCGTCCACACAGACGGCCGCCCCATCCGCGGAACCCGCTCCCAAGCAGATGGCTCGCTTCCGCTCAAAACCCTCCCCAACATCGCTCCCGGCACCAAACTCCTCCTCACCGCCTTCAATGGCAAGAACTCCCATTCCCAAACTATCACCACCTTTTAAACGAAAACATCATCCCCGCTTGGGCAATTCAAAGTCAAAGATTCAGTCTCAGGTGGAGCCGTTGAGTTTTTTATTTTTTCGTTCCCACGCGAAAACTTTCACAGAGCATCACCGCCCCCGGCCGCCGAAAGAGAAGGACATTTCAGAGCTAAAGGGGTATTTCTATATCAATGAAAATCTTGATGCGCTCCAATGCTGGGATTCTGCTATCTCTTCTCGGACTATCGTCTCCTTGTGAAGGCGATGAACGCCTTGCTCCTTTTCTGAGAGCTCCGATATTTGAAAAACAGCGACTGTTCAAGGATCAGCGCTATCCCAATGTGGTCGTCACAACCAGGGGAAGCGTTTTGGCAGTTTGGGGAAATGACGGCGTGACTCTGCGAAGAAGTGAAGACGGAGGGAAATCTTGGGGACCCACCATTCCGGTGGCAACAGCAGGTTATCATGGCGGAGGCACAACCGTCGACACCAGCTCCGGCGACATTCTCGTCTTTGTGGAGGATCAGCAACCCCCAGCACCGCTAACGGTCTACCGTAGCAAAGATGACGGCAAGTCCTGGCAGATTCAAAAAACGAAAATCGAGAAGGACCAAAATGGCAATTTGCCCTCCATGCACATGAACGAACACGGCATTACCCTCCGACACGGACATCGCCGTGGCAGACTGATCCGACCGTCGCGCTATTATGGCCCCAAAGGCGGTGAAGCAGAGTGGCCCATCCAATACACCAACGCCATTTACAGCGACGACGGTGGAAAAAGTTGGCAGACCAGCAAACCATTCCCCGAAAATGGAACGGGAGAAGCAGCTCTAGTCGAACTCGCCGACGGACGAATCTACTACAACTCACGTGCTCACTGGCCCAAACGCCCACGAAACAAACGCCGACGGGAAGCATGGAGCGACGATGGCGGACTTACCTGGAAGGACTGGCAGATCATTGATACCTTGCCGGATGGAGATCAGGGACGCACCTATGGCTGCATGGGAGGCCTGACCCGACTGCCCTCGCAGGACCGTGATATCCTGATCTTCAGCAACCTCGATACCGACGCCTCCCACCGCGAGCGGGTCACCGTTTGGGCGAGTTTTGATGGCGGGAAAACCTGGCCCATCAAACGATTAGTCGACGCCGGACGGAGCGGATATTCATCCCTCGCGGCAGGCAGCCCCGGCACCTCCAGCGCGGGGTTGATCTATCTCTTCTATGAACATGATCCATTCAAAGGCGCCCACGTAGCCCGCTTCAATTTGGCTTGGATCCTTGGAGGAAAAGCCACCGGAAACGGAGTAATCCCAAAATTGCAGGACTAGGCCGAAAAGTGACAGGCAATCGCTTGCAGATTGACACGCTCAAGCCCACCTGTCATTGATACGCGATATTTAATTTTTCGAGATAAGCACATAGCCGCTGCCTCCAATACTACTCCAAAAATGACACAACTTCATTTTCCCGTTTCGAGTGTTGAAGCCTCATTACGCTCTTTATTTATCAGTCTCATTACTCTCCCGATTTTTATGACCGCTGCGGTCAGAGCCGATGAGAGAAGTCATCCCCTATCTGGCATCAACAGTAAACACCTAGCCCTCCTAGACACCTACTGCGCGTCCTGCCACAACGAGAAAAAGAACAAGGGAAAGTTCCGGATCGACGAACTTCGATTAACCATTCAAACAACTGAAGATGCGGAACGTTGGCAAAAGGTACTCAACGCCCTCAATACCGGAGAGATGCCACCGGAAGATGAAGAACAGTTGCACTCTCTGAAGAAAGCAAATCTCGTCGATGACCTAGGTCAGGCCATGGTGAGCTTGCGTAAGAAAATGAGCGACAGGCACGGAGAAATCTCGATGAGTCGCCTCAATCGACGCGAATACCGCAATACCCTACGGGAGCTCCTTGGCGTCGAAATTAATGTCAGCCAATTACCCGCAGATGATGGACTCAGCAACTACGACACCTCCGGGGCCAGCCTCTACGTTTCCAGCAACCAAATCGAATCGTATCTGGAACTTGGGCGTGAAGCAGTGGAAGAGGCGATCGACCGTTATCTTGCCCGTGATGCCTCAGTCAGCCACCGGTATGAAGGAGAAGAGTTGACCAAAAAATACCGGGCACACTTTAAAAAATGGGACACCTCAATAGAATGGCGAGGTGAACTCGCAAAAGCAGGGGTTCAACCCGAGAATAAAAAAATCTATACCGCCCTCAAGGAAAAGCACCCCACCCGGCAGGATAAGCATCTCCCCTTCTATCTCCACTTCAATGAAATCTCAGGAGCACCACCAGTCCCTAAAGACAGCGCCTTTCGTTACTTCGACAACCCCACCCGGGTCGATCAATTCATCAGCGCTTCCGCACCCAATCATTCTTATCTGAAAAGATACCTGAATCTTCCAAAGATTGAACAAGGTGCCTTCATCACGATCCCGACGATTCATCCGAATCAATTACCGACAGGATATATCGAATACCACCTCCCCCCGGGTTGGCCGCCCGGAAAATATAAAGTAAGATTTCGAGCTGCACGCGCAGACAACGCCCCCGAAGACCGTCGCTTTTTGGAATTCGGACTACGCGTACGTAACGTGGATTTGTTGAGTGCCCATGAAGTGACCGGAACCATGGACAATCCCCAAATTATCGAAACCTCATTGGAAATCACACGCAAGCATTCTCTGGGCGAACACCGCGACGAGCGCCAAATCTATCTCAGGGAGAAAGGGATGCATCATCAATTCCACTATCCGCGCAGGATATTTGCGGAGACCAAAAAACAGAACGGATATGGCCCCGAGTATGTCTTCTGGATCGACTGGCTGGAGGTTGAACGTGTTCCCACCGGGGACCAGCAGCTCCCCAAAGGCATGCAGGCAGTGGTCCAATTATTGAATAGCGAAAAGTTGGTTGAGGAGCGTTCCGAAGAAGGGCTATTCATCCATCAAACCGGCGGAGTGAAGGCTCAAAAGATCCGCATCATTAATCCCGATGATGGCGACAACGACTACCTTCACCTCCGCGAGGTGCAAGTGATGAGTAATGGTAAAAACATCGCTCTTCAAGGGACAGCCTCGCAAAGTTCACTTCACGGAAATGAAAATGAACGGGGTGCGAAAAGCGCCATCGACGGGGACCTGACGAGCATCAATCACACTTCTAACATGGCGGAATCCGGAGAGTGGTGGGAGGTCGATCTTGGCCGCGAAATATCAATCGATGAAGTTCGCATTTACAATCGAAATGACAGCCTAACGAACGCGTCCCGCCTTAACAATTACACCTTGGAACTTGTGGACGCGAAGGGGAAACCTCAGGGAGATAACTATCCTAAAACTGAAGAGCTCTCCGCTTGTTTCCAGGAATTTTCAACCCAAGCATTTCGGGGAGAACAGGCAGCCTCAAGCTTTATCGATCGCCTCTTAAACTACTACCACGATAAACGAAAAATCGACGAATTGAAACATCGGGAGGCTCTCACCAGCACCTTGGCGATCGTCTTGAGTTCACCGATGTTCCTCTACAAGTCCGAGTCTTCTTTGCAGGACCAGCAAACAATCAGCCAGCAAGAACTTGCCCAACGACTGTGCTATTTTCTGTGGAGCGCCCCGGCCGACGCCACGCTCATCAAGCTGGCCGAAGAAGGAAAACTATCCGATCCCAAGATCCTCCGCCAACAAACCGACCGACTCCTCGATGACCCACGATCTTCCGCGATGATTCACGGCCTTATCCATCAGTGGCTCGATATGGAAAGGATCGATTTCTTTAACGTCAACCTCATCAAGCACCGCACCTACGACAACAGCGTGAAAATGGCCATTCGCGATGAAGTCTATGAAACAGTTTCCTATCTTCTTTCCGAAAACCGTAGCATCACGGAACTGCTTTCAGCTGACTATGCCGTAATCAACAACCTTCTGGCGCAATTCTATGGACTCCCTGACATCCAGGGCGACCACTTCCGGAAAGTGACTCTCCCTGAAAACTCACCACGCGGCGGCTTGCTTGGCATGGCGGCAATTCATCTGATGGGCGGAAATGGCGACGAATCGAGTCCGGTCGAACGAGGGGCCTGGGTACTCCGAAAACTTCTCAATCAAGCTCCCCCACCCGCTCCAGCCAATGTTCCCAACCTGGCCAGGCTTTCGGATAAAGCTCTCACCACACGCCAGCGCTTGGTCGCTCATCAGGAAATGCCCCAATGTGCCAGCTGTCACCGCAAGATCGATCCCATTGGATTTGGTTTGGAAAACTTCGATGCCGTCGGCTTATGGCGAACTGAAAATAGCTACGAGACTTCGGGCAAAGATAAAGAGAAGAAAACCTGGCCGATTGATCCCAGTGGAAAATTTCACGATGGAGCGGCTTTCTCCGACTACTTTGATTTGCGCAAGCACATCGCTGCCCACCCGAATTCCTTCGCTAACAGCTTCACATCTGCCGTCATCGAATACGGGATGGGAAGACCCATCGGCTTTAGTGACCAAACATTTATTGAGGCAGTCGTAAAAAAATCGAAAGCCGAAAACTACACCTTCCGCTCCTTCTTCCACGCCTTGGTGCAACACGAAAACTTCAAACGAAAATAGTCTGATGAACAATACAATAGGCCGCCGCCCCTTCCTACGATCTGCGACAGGATTTCTAGCTTTGCCGGCGCTAAATCTATTTGCTGAAAAACGGTCACGTCAAGCTAAGGCTCCGGCCAAGCGTATGGTCTTTCTCAGTTTCGGTTGGGGTGTCACCGAGGAAAGTTGGTATCCGGATATCACCAACCCGGGCGACACTTACAAAATACCAACCGGTCTCGCTCCCCTTGAACGTCATCGTCAGGATTTCTCCATCGTGCAAGGTCTGTGGCACAAGTATTGCCTTTTCAACGACGCCGGACACTCGGGCAGCACATTCTGGCTTACGGGCGCCAATCGATTCGCACAACCAGGCGTGAGTTTCGCCAATACCATTTCTGTCGATCAAGTCGCTGCCCAAGAATTTGGCAAACACACGCGCTTCAACTCCATCCAGATCAATGGTGGCGGAAACATCAATGGTGACGGCCACGGCCCCGGGCTCTCGATGTCATGGGACTCCAAAGGTAAGCCACTGGGTGGCCAAAATCACCCGGTCCAACTCTATCGTCACTTGTTTTCAGGCAGTCAGGTTCCGCTTGACCAGGTGCAGCGACGCTTATCCGAAAAGCGCAGCGTACTTGACACCATGATGGAAAACGCCAAACAGCTTGAGAAAAAACTGGGACACACCGACAAAGACAAACTCGACGAGTATTTCGAAAGCATCCGGAAACTCGAAAACAGAATCGCCAAGGAAGAAACCTGGCTCGACGTCCCCCGCCCCAAAGCCCCCATCCCAGAGCCCAAGGTGAACGGTGGTCGCGAGCTCGTCGAAGCAACCTACGACCTCATGGTCCTGGCCATGCAAACCGACAGCACCCGCATCATGACCTTCCGTCAACCGGTGCAAAGTTTGCTCAACAGTGAAAGCATCACCATCGGCGGTCACGACATCAGCCACTACCACGGGAACGCCGAGAAGAGGGACGCCTCCCATCAGCGCGACCTTGTTCAAAGCGAGCTCCTGTCCGGTTTTATCGATCGACTCAAGAAAACGAAAGAAGCGGATGGTTCAAGTCTGTTCGACCACCTTTGCCTTGTTTACGGAAGCAACCTCAGAACCAGCCATTCGGTGGACAACTGCCCAACCCTCGTTGCCGGAGGAGCATCAGGAATCAAGCTTGGACATAACCATGTTATGGAAGCTGAAACTCCGTTGAATAATCTTTGGTTGTCATTGCTCAACCAACTCGACGTTCACACCAAAAAGCACGGTGACAGCACGGGAGTTCTTGATAAGATCATGGTCTAAAAACTTCCTAGGATCGCCGGGTGATATTCCAAAATAGAAAGCTCCTGTTGAAACTCCGGAGTCCGGAGGCAGGGACCGAAAAAGACCAATGCAAGTCGTCTGTTCCGTAAAACAGGCGACTCACTTTTGCATGGGCATAAAAAAATGAAGCTGAAGCAGAGGGATACTCGGGGTGATTGGCTACAGAAAGATAGCTGGTCCACTGACTTGCCGGGAGGTCACTAACAGTTCCCTGAAGAATTCCGCCCCAACTTGTTGTCACCTCGCTATCTCCATAAATGTTAGGAATAGCGCTAAAGGGGAGCACCGCGTTCCGGCGAATCTTCTCTTACCAAATTGCAATCCCGGCATCGAAAGCCGACATATTGGTAAGAAATTCGTATTTCACGAAAAGTGCAGAGAGTCCGAGATTCTGTTGTCTTATTATCAGACAATTCCACGATCATTTTCTGCTCGTTAGTCAAAGCACTAGTCGCGGTAAGAACCTTTTTGGAGGCATCGAGGATGGCAACATTTCGATTCGCATCCCAGCGCTTGGACACCGAACGACAATCGATGCTGCTATATGCCCCAACCGTAGTTTCACCGTATGGTGCGATCACATCGAGCCAAGAGTTAGTGGTCGTGGTCCAGAGAACTAGCGAAACGTCGCCAGGGCTAACAATCGAAAACCCGACCGTGCCCACTTGTAGAATGATAGAGCGTCGCGATTATCAAAATCGAAGCCACACGTAATGGAGGGCAGGAATAGTGCGGCCCAAACAGCGATTCCGGATAGGATGAAGCTTTTCCCAAAAACGAGAAACACGCACATTATCCACGCTGACTACCGGGCCTCACCAAGATCAAACCAAGCTTCATTTTTTCAAAAAATCTCACATAATCAAAAATTGATTCTCTCCAAATTATTTCTACACTGAAATGGAATACCGTCGTCCGCTAAACAGCTTGGGGACTTCTCTCTGAGCCCAAGCTTCATAATTCTCCTCTTACCCTACATGCCATCACCTATGATCTCTCTGCGCGGCTATTTGCTCTTCTTTGCCTCCCTGCCGATCACACCCATTTTCGCCAACCCGGTCATTAACGAGGTAATGTATCGTGCCGATCTAGACTTGCCCGAAGATATCCGTGATGAGTGGATTGAAATCCATAATCCTACGGAGACGGTGATCGATCTGAGCGGCTATGCCTTCAACAGGGGAATCAGTTTCACTTTTCCGGCCGTGAGCATTGCGGCCAACGGCTATCTGGTCGTGGCAGCGGATGTGGCTGAATTTAACACGAACTTCCCCGGAATCACGAACGTCGTTGGCCCATGGGGCGGCAAGTTAAGTAACTCCGGTGAATCGATCACCTTAGTCGATGCTGCAGGCATAAAAGTAGATCAGATCTCCTATGCAGACGAAGGTGACTGGGCAAAACGCGCGCGGGGCCCGGAGGACCGAGGCCACCAAGGGTGGACCTGGTTCGCAGAACACGATGGTGGCGGCAAATCCCTTGAATTGATCAATCCCGCCCTTTCCAACAAAGCGGGGCAAAACTGGTCGAGCAGCTCTAGTAATGGCGGAACACCGGGCGCGGAAAACTCGGTAGCGAGCAGTGACATCGCCCCTTTGATTCGAGAGGTGCAGCATCGTCCGAAAATTCCGAATTCAGACGATCACATCGAAGTGCGTGCGAGGATGACCGACGAGGTGGAGGTGACAAGCGCGATACTGTTCTGGCGGCTCGACGGAGCGGGCGCATTTGCATCAGCCGAGATGACGGCCGATGACGATCAATTTTCTGCAATCATTCCGGCGCAAGCCAACGGAGTAATTATCGAGTTTTATGTGTCAGCAAGTGATGGTGTCAATTCCCGCGACTGGCCGGCCGAGGTAGAAGGGGGCGGACATATGGCAAACGCATTGATTCAAGTCGATGACAGCCATGATCGGTCGCAGCAAACGAAGGGCGGGGCCCAAGGGATTTATCGCGTGATCATGACAGAGTCGGAACGAGCTGAACTGGAGGAGATTGGCACCAACAGAAATCAATCCGAAAGCAATGCTGAAATGAATACAACGTTCATCAGTGCAGATGGCCGGGGGACCGATATTCGTTACCTGTCCAGCATCCGCAATCGAGGGGCAAGCAGCCGTACGGGTCCCCCCAATAACCATCTGGTAAAATTTCGAAGTGACGATAAATGGAACGGCGTTGAGTCCGTAAAATTCAACGCCCGCTATGTAGCCTCACAGATCGCCGGGGCCTGGCTGTTTCAACATCTCGGAATCGAAACAGATGACGGGGTTGGTGCACAATTACGTATCAATACTGAAGACCTCGCCGAGACAGGCGGCCCGCGAATGTTTGGTTCCTATGTTCTCCTGGAACAATTCGACAGCGATTGGACGACAGCCCACTACCCACTCGATGGAAATGGCAACCTCTACCAGATTCGTGATGATGAAGACACCGGCGACGAGGGAGACTTGCGATACGAGGGGAGCGATCCGGACAACTACAAAAACACCTATTTCAAGCAAACCAACAGCTCTGCTGACGATTGGTCGGACTTGATCGCGTTGACCAACACCCTAAATAATTCTCCGATAGCAACCTATTTTAACGATGTCTCACAGGTGGTCGATATCGACCAGTGGCTACGCTACCTCGCAGTGGACGCATTGATGGGAAATCAGGAGGGCGGCTTGACGAGCGCCAAAGGTGATGACTTCGCACTTTACAGCGGCGTGACAGATCCACGTTTCAAGCTTGTGCCACATGATCTGGATACCCTCATGGGCGGAGGTAACGTTGGGCCATCCCTCAACCGCAGCATCTTCGTCTACGATGGACTCAACGGGCTGAACGAGTTTCTCAATCATCCGGATATCGTGCCTCTCTATTACCAAGCATTTCTCGACCTGATTAATACCCGGTTTAACCCAGGGGAACTCAACCCGATTCTCGATCGCGCGATCGGAGGTTTCGTGACGGAGGGAGAACTTACCAACTACAAGGAATTCATCCCGGCACGCATCACCGGCGTCCTCGCGCAAATCCCGCAAACGTATTCGGCAGCGACCAATCTCCCTCTCAGCGCAGAGGGCTATCACCAAACACAAACCGGAGGTCTAAATTTCAGTGGTGAATTTCATGCCGCCCACACCCGCTCAATTTTAGTCAACGGCTACGCGGCCACCTTGGACGCCCGCGATGGCACTTGGGCACTCCCGGTTGGCGCCGGAGGTGATGGCGTGATCAAGCCGGGTCTCAACCGAGTCGTCATCGAATTTTACTCAGGAAAAAGCGGCAGCGGCGAAATCCTTCATCGTGAGGAACTTATGATCTGGAACAACACCGGGACAACCACTGCTGTCTCCGGAACGCTGACCGGCGGGGCGGCAAATGGAGACATTCACCTTACCACCCGGGACACCTACTTGCCGGGAATACCATTCTTGGTCCGTGTCGATTTTCGAGATTCCGACGGCACTTTTGACCGGGAGCTTTGGGAAACTACGGCGAACCTCACCACGAGCGTGGCCGGAGTTTCACTCTCCCCCAACACGGTTGATATTCGCAACGGAGTCGGCACTGCGCTGGTGACTGTTGGAGGTGGCATCGGGGGCGCTCCGGTCATACTTTTAGCTGAGGGAAGTAATTGGAAGTATCTTGGCGACGGCAGCAATCAAGGCACAGCCTGGCGCGCGACAACGTTCAACGACAACGCATGGCCGGATGGCCCAGCTCAACTCGGCTACGGAGACGGAGATGAAGCGACAGAAGTCCCCTTCTCCGGTGGGAACAACAACAAGAATGCAACAACGTATTTCCGCACGACCTTCAATGTGGACGACGCGAGCGCAATCACCGGCCTGACATTCAACCTTACCTATGATGATGGAGCAGCGATCTATCTAAATGGGATCGAAATCGGACTGACCTCCAACATGACTTCGGATATGGCCTTCGACGAATATTCTGATGGTGACTCACCGGGTGATGATGCGAGCACGACTTTCAGCATCTCATCAGCACAACTCGTCACTGGAACGAACACTCTCGCAGTCGAAATCAAGCAAGGCGATAATCGCAGTTCGGACATTAGTTTTGATCTTGAAGTGATTGGACAAACCGCAGGGATCGGGAGCGATCCGGGTAATTTCACCCTCTTCGCCAGCGCTTCCGGGCAAAGCGATTCCCTGCCAATGGTGAGCCTTGGCACCAGCCCAACCATCACGGACGTTTCAGGAACCCTCGGTGGGGGCAGCTCGACCACCTGGAGCGGCGTCATGCGCATCACCGATGATGTCACCGTCCCGGCCGGACATACGTTGAACATCGATCCCGATACTCTGATTTTGGTAAGTGGAACCGCCGGAGCACAAAGTAGCACCGGCAAGGATCTAATCGTCGAGGGCACTATCAACTCACTAGGAACCGAGCAACAACCCATCACATTTACAGCTGTCGATCCGACCGCACCATGGGGCCAGATTCTTTTCTCAAACTCCGAAGGCGCAACCTTCACCTGGACCAACATCCACCGCGCCGGTCACTCGCCCGCAGGCGGGCACACTGATCACGGCCGCGTTCTATATATCCTCGGTTCGGATGTCGATTTTTCCGACTGCAACATCACTGACAATCGCGGTAAGATTGGCCAAACCGGAGCGCAGGGTGGATCGGACTCCACGATGGTCTTCCGCCGCTGCCACTGGGCACGCTCGGTGACAGGCATCGAAACTTTCGACACAGATGTGCTTGTTGAAGATTGTCACATCACCGACATGCTCGGAATTTACCGCGAAGACGGCATCACTGATGACAACGATGCCATCTACCTGCACGGTGCGAGTTCTGGTCAGGAAATCATTTTGCGAAGGCTTGTCGTGGCTTACGTAGACGACGACGGCATCGATACCCTCGATGCAATCGTGACAATGGAAGATGTCATCAGCCGCAACTGCTTCGACAAGGGCACCAGCATCTTCAGTAACGACGTTACGATCACGCGTGGGCTGTTCGTTGACAATGATCTGGGAATCTCCGCAAAAGATGATGCCAACGTAACACTCGATTTTGTCACCGTTGCCAACAACGCCACCTTCGGCATTCAGGCAGAGAACAAGGACGGCAACGATCAGCCGAGTTTCTTCTCAATCTCGAACTCGATCATCCAGGGCGCAGAGCCAATCGGCACCGACTACGATATCGGGGACATCACCGCTACATACTCGAATATCAGCGAAGATTGGATCGGAACCGGTAATATCAATTCCGACCCATTGTTCGTGAACAACTACCAACTCGGGATTGATTCTCCAGCCATCGACGCAGCGGACCCGGCCCTGCCAAACGATCCCGATGGCAGCCGTCAGGAAATGGGATTCTACCGAGCCGGCAATACCGTCGGCGGGAGTGAGGTAAGATGGACTGCAAATGGCGGACCGTATTATGTCACGGGAGACGTTACGATTCCCGAGGGCACAAAGCTCGTCATCGAGCCGGGAACGTCGGTTTATTTTGATTTGGACACGCAGATCACCATCGAAGGCACAGCGCAGATTATAGGAACCCCCGCCATGCGGATTCAATTCTCACCAGTCCCAGGCGCACCCTTTGTCGCTGACCCTGCAGGAAATGGAAGCCTTCCAGATGGTCCGCCGAAGTGGGATGGCATTCGCCTCGTCGACTCGATGGACCCTGCCAATCGGATCGCGCATATCGATGTGGGGCACGCCCAGGACACTAGCGGCGCGATCGGAATCATCCGCTCGCAGTGCGTGGTCGATGACGTTTCTTTCTATGGCACACATATCCGAATTTTCTACACCGAGGATTCATCGATCATTTTGGAGAACTCACGCTTTCCTGACGTCTTCGCCCCGGACGAACAAGCCGACGCTCTCGGCTTGGACAACGTAAGCGAGCAAGTCAAAGGTGTCGGTTCTCCACCCTCCGGTGGCAGATACATCATCAGGAACAATTCATTCGGAACCACCAAGGGTCACAATGATGTCCTTGATGTCGACAGCGGCCGCCTTCCGAATCCGATTGTGCAGATCATCGGCAATACCTTCCGTCAAACTGGTGATGAGCACATCGATCTTGGAGGTGATGCTTATGTGGCCGGCAATGTTTTTCATCGAGTTTTTAAAGACGATGAAACCTCCGATCGCGGATATGCCAATGGCATTTCCACCGGTGATGCAGGAAGCGGCACCACCATTGCCGTTTCCCGCAATATCTTTTGGGATATCGACCACGCCATCAATCTGAAGCGCGACACTTCCACTATTTTCGAGAACAATTCGATCTACAAAATTCATCCGGATTTCGACGATCGCTTTGACAATCCAAGTGTCGGCGGCGTGGTGAATTTTTTCATTCCAACCGATATTGGTCCAACCCCGGGCGATGGTGCCTATCTCGACAGCAATATTTTTGTCGATCTCCCGCGCTTCTTCAGCGGAGCTGATATGCCGGGTGACCGCATAACGCCACTTGAAGTGCACCGCACTCTCTACGATCCGGCAATGTCTGATTCCGCAATCGGGCCGAACCATCCCGACCAGACCGTTGACCAACTCGGGATTGAAAACCTCGCGGCCCTGCCACGCTATCGCGACCCCGAAAACGGCGATTTCACCCTACTCCCCGGATCAGTTGCAATCGGCGCCGGTCGTTTTGGAGAAGACCTCGGAGCACTCATCTCAGACCAGATTTTTGTGACGGGGGAACCTCTTGCCGTCACCAGCTCCGGTGATGCAACCTTACGGGTTGGAGGTCCGGGCATCTTTGCCTACCGATGGCGCTTGAATGGAGGAACATGGAGTGAGGACCTGCCAATTGGTTCTGGATTTGATCCGGCGGGCACCGTCCGCGAAGCCGAAATCATTCTCACCGGGCTTGCGGATGGTGAATACACCGTCGAGGTCGAAGGCTACAACTTCGCAGGAGCCCGGCAATCGACACCAACGATCTCGAAAAGCTGGAACGTCAATGCAAGCCTCCCAGGCAGTGTTCTCCTCAACGAGATCCTCGCCGTGAACAGCAACGGGGAGGACACCATCGAGCTCTTCAATCCCGGCACTTCCACCTTCCTCCTTGATGGCATGTCAATCAGCGATGACCTTTCGGACCCTCACAAATTCACCTTCCCTAATGGCTCCTCAATTGCACCTGGCGGCTTCGTTCTGATAACGGCAGCAGAACTTGGTTTCACACTCGATAGGAGCGGCGAGACTGTCACTCTCACCAATAATCTTGGGTCTTTGATCGATTCAGTAGCCTTTGGTCCCCAACTTAACGACTACTCCATCAGCCGTCTTGGGCACAACGGAGCGTGGGGATTGAGCCTGGTTACTTTGAGTGCTCCCAACTTACCAGCCAACACCGGGGACCAAGCCACTCTCGAGATCAGCGAGTGGTTCGCCAACGGTCAGGTCGCTTTCACCGACGACTTCATCGAGCTCTACAACCCCGATGCCCTGCCCACTCCGCTCTCCGGGCTATTTCTCAGCGACAATGCCAATAGCAACGCAGCACGCTACCAAATTCCGGAACTCAGCTTCGCTCCGGGCAATGGCTTCGTAACATTCAACTCAGCCCAACTTGGTTTCAAAATTAGCGCAACGATGGATACACTGGGCCTGTTTAACGCCAGCCTTCAACCGCTCGACCGCATCGTGTTCGGCCAGCAGGCAGAGGACTACTCTCAGCTCTCCGACGGCAGTTATCAGGTATTACCAACCCCCGGACTACCAACCGGAGGCAGCCCGGAATATGATCGAGCACTTGCCATCTACAATGCTCTGCGCATCACCGAAATCATGTTTAACCCCCTGGGAAACGATGAAGGCCTCGAATTCATCGAACTCAAAAACATCGGCTCCTCGCCCATCGATTTGACCGACGTGCGTTTCGGAAACGGCATCGACTATACCTTCCCTGCCCTAATTCTTGCAGCAGGTGAATACCTCGTTATCTCCCCTGACCTTGTGAAATTTGAAGACCGCTACGGAAACGGAATCAATGTCATTGGACCCTATTCAGGCAAACTCTCGAATGGCGGCGAGGGGATTCTTCTACAGCTGCCACGACCCTACGACACCGGCATCTTGCGATTCGACTACAGCGACACCTGGTATCCCGCGAGTGATGGCGAAGGTTACTCACTCACCCTAACCAATCCCGAAGATCGAAGCGATAATTGGGGCGATTCAAACAGCTGGGCCACTGGCGCTTTTGGAGGAACGCCCGGGGGGAACTCTTTGCTCGAAGCAGGAACAGACCAAATTGTCACGCTACCAAGAATGGTTGCCCTCGAAGCATTCCTGAACCCATCCGCCGCAGGCTTCACTTTGGAATGGTCACAAATTTCCGGACCAGGAACCACCAACTTTACACAACCTAACAGCCTCACGACTGAAGTGAATTTTTCAAATGCCGGGACCTACGTTCTGGCCATCAACGCAACTGGCAACGGCACCTACACAGGCGACACTGTTACAATTACGGTCAACGACACTTACGAGGCCTGGGCGGCACGTTATGGAGCAGGCCTTCCCGAAGAGGATGATGATCACGACTGCCTGACAAACCTGCTCGA
The DNA here is from genome assembly GCA_039768565.1 of Akkermansiaceae bacterium. GTDB lineage: Bacteria > Verrucomicrobiota > Verrucomicrobiia > Verrucomicrobiales > Akkermansiaceae > SW10. Next base: position 16,250 of record JBDNAG010000272.1, read on the forward strand.
ATACGCGCTCGACCTAGACCCAAAATCATCCAATCCGCAAGCGTTGGCAGCCGTGGCCATGGAGTCTGAATTCGTCTTCAGCTACACGCGATTTCTCCGCAAGATTGATATCAACTATCAGACGCAAACTTCTCCCAACCTCAACCAATGGGACTTTACCAGCATCCAAACAATCCAGAGGGATACAGTCGACACCCAACTCATCAACGCTTCAGAGCCTATCAGTTCTGGAATCATGTTCTGGCGACTCTTGATCGAAAAGCCATAGCGCTCATTCCTCAGGACGAAGTGGTGAGAAAAACAGGCTAATATTCTCATTGCTGGTTTTTCGTCCAGCCATGAGTATATGAACCTATGGCAGAAATAACCATTGATAAAGACGCCGCGCGCGAAGCTTTGAGGAAGCTGGCTCCGCGACTCGGCCTAATCATTCCCACAATCGTGGTAATCGCAGGAGCATTTACCAGCTACTTCACGGTTCCGACCGACTCGGAAGCGGTCGTCTTACGCTTCGGCAAATACAACCGCACGGCGAAACCTGGTTTAAACTTCAAGTTACCCTTCTGGTTTGAAACGAAGGAAGTCATTCCCGTGGAGCGACGCCTCAAAATGGAATTTGGATATGGAACTGCTGGATCCACAAACCCATATCAGAGTCGGCCCAAAGAACACTACGAAGAACAATCCATGATCACAGGCGATAAGAATGCCGCTCTTGTCGAGTGGGTCATCCAGTATCGAATCAGCGACCCGGAAGCCTATCTCTTCCGGGTTCGGGATCCCGAAGAGACTATGCGGGATGCCTCGGAATCAGTGATGAGGGAAGTCGTGGGCGACCGCACGGTCGATGAAGTCATTACAATTGGCCGTGAATCGATTGGCACAGACGCCTTGGTCAAACTTCAGGAACTTGTGGATTCATACGGGCTCGGGCTTAAGATCGACCAGCTACAGTTGAAAAATGTAAACCCGCCACGCCCGGTGCAATCATCCTTCAACGAAGTAAACCAAGCTCAGCAGGACAAAGCCAAACAGATCAATGTTGCGAAGGGACTCTACAACAAAGCCGTCCCTAGAACCGAAGGTGAGGCCGATCAAAAAATCAGCTCAGCTGAAGGTGAAAAGCTACAACGAGTTAACGAGGCCACAGGTGATGCCGAGCGCTTTCTAGCACTATTTAGTGAATATGAAAAAGCTCCATCAATCACCCGTCAGCGGCTCTATCTTGAAAAAATCAAAGACGTGCTACCCCGACTCAAAAGCAAAGTAATTATGGATGGAGAGGCCAGCAAACCGCTACCTCTTCTTGATCTCAACAACGCATTAAATGGAAAGGGAGGTGCCCGATGAAAAAAGCACTTGGATTTTTAATAGGAATATTTGTCATCATTATTTTTCTTTTCGTCACCGGAACAGTTTACACCGTTCGTGAAGACCAACAGGTCATCTTAACCCAGTTTGGAAAGCC
>JBDNAG010000273.1:0-8908 GCA_039768565.1 Akkermansiaceae bacterium
ATGAGGTGCGATCCCCGAAAGGATGGCAGCCCGACAGGGGCCGCAAGCGGGAGCCGGGCAATGAGCATTGGTGAAGAGAACGGAGCGGTCAGCAAGTCGTTGGAAGTTTGGCGTGATGCTTTGGGGGTGACCGCCAAGGGGGCTGATCCAGTCATTCAGGTCATCGACTGAAATGAAGAGGATATCAGGTTTGTCTGGAGTTTTTGCTGACAGGATTGGCGCTACCAGTGGTAGAAGAAAAATTAAAAGAATTTTCATGGCTTGAAGGCGAAATCTTTGTCGCAAATCCGTTCAAAAAGGAAGCGTGCGTTTTTTGCGTTTGTGATGAGTCTCTTTCCAATCAGCGAACCTGTAAATAGAAAGTCAGAGGTGTTTCTGCAAACCGGGTGGCAGATTGACTCCTTTTCGAAAGGGAGCTTTCCCGTTAATTCTGGGGACTATGGGGAGGCAAGACCAAGGAAGCATCAATGACTGGAATATTTGCCCGATCTGCCACGTTTAGTATGAGTCATGAATCTAAAAATTCTTTCAGTAATCGTGCTTTTTGTGGGCTTCGTGCATGGAGCTGCGCGTCCCAATATCATCTATATTCTGGCTGATGATCTCGGAATTGGAGATCTCGGCTGTTACGGACAGAGGAAGTTGAAGACCCCCAATATCGACCGTCTGGCCAAGGAGGGGATGCTATTTACGAATCATTATTCGGGGAACACGGTTTGCTCTCCAACACGTGCCGTCCTGATGACCGGACAGCATCCGGGAAAGGTTCATTGCAGGGGGAATGGAAAGGAGAATTCCTTCGCACTTGATCCCGGGATGACCACAATGCCCCGAATGTTCAAGAATGCCGGCTATGCTACTGGAGCCTTTGGCAAGTGGGGCCTGGGAACTACCAGTAATGATGACGCTTCGAATCCTCTCGCGCATGGGTTTGACTTCTTCAGCGGGTGGAAAAGCCAAACGATCGCTCATACCTACTATCCATCTTGTCTTGTTCGGAATGGAAAAGAAATCCCATTGAAAGAGGGAGCCTTTGTACATGATCTAATCATGATGGATGCCTTTCAATTTGTGGAGAAGAGCATCGCAGCAAAGAAGCCTTTTTTTTGCTATATCCCTACTGCGATTCCGCATGCCGCCATGCATGCCCCCAAAGAACTTCACGACAAATGGCGTAAGGTCTATCCGCAATTCGATAAGAAGGTGGGCAAGTATGGCGCGGGGCCTGGTGAAAAGACCCCGAACGTAGTGAATCCCATCGCAGGTTTTGCGGCGATGATGGAGAACCTTGATAATCAAATTGGGGAGCTTCTGGACTTGTTGAAGGAAAGGAGTGTTGATGAGAATACCGTCATCATTTTTTCGAGCGATAATGGAGCGCACCGTGAAGGTGGCCATGATCCCAAGTTCTGGAATTCCAATGGACCTTATCGTGGAATCAAGAGGGATCTTTATGAAGGTGGAATCCACGCGCCAATGTTGGTGCGTTGGCCAAGTCAGATTAAAGCTGGAACTAAGAGTGATCTCCTAAGCGCTCACTGGGATGTTCTGTCGACATTGGCAGGGCTCATCGGGGAGCCGACTCCAAGGCAAAGCGATGGGATCTCAATGCTTCCGACTTTCCTTGGACAAGCGGAAGAACAGAAGAAGCATGAGTTTCTCTACTTTGAATTCATCCGAGGGGGAGCAAAGTCATTCACTTCGCGTGCCTTACGAATGGGAGACTGGAAAGCGGTGCAGCGATCGAAGGGTAACAAAGGAAAAGAGTTTTTGCCGGTCGAACTCTATGAGCTTGGCAAGGACATTGGTGAAAAGAAGGATCTCGCATCGAGGCACGCGGAGAAAGTGAAGACTTTTCAAAAGTTGATGGATGATTCGCACACTCCCCTGAAGTGAGATTCACTTGCAAAGACGTATCGTGATAAGTTGATGAAAAAGGTTAATGTGAAGTTATGCGTTTTTTTAAGTTGATGATTTTGCTGACTGCTTCTGCTTTGTAATAGTAGCTATCTCCTTTTAAAGGGTTGTTGTCCCTTCGAAGGTCAGATCAATTTCTTGCCAGGAGTAAATTAGATAGCTGAAAACAGGGTCTGGATTACTCTCTTTGGAAGAATTTCTTTCCCTCCTTTGTGGTGTATTTAAGGTAGACAGTACTGTTTTGCTGGAAGGATTGATTGCCATTGCTCGAGTTGATACCGTTCTTGAAGCAAAAGGAAAGGAAGATGGTGCCCGAATCATAAGGGCTGGTAATGGTGACGGAGAATTCTCCGTTTTTCTGATCGATCTTTGCAAGATAGGATCTTGTCCAATAGTCTCCGTATCTGCCGCGGGAAGAGTCGAGGGCGATAACGGAGTGAGCCGGAAGGTCCGATTCAAGTTTTCCGGTGATGACAAACCTTTTTTGATCGGCTGATTCCTTTCCTGAGAGTTCGAGCACCTTGATCGTCGGTTGTTCTGGTTCAGGGACGGCCTCTTTTTGGAACACTGGATGTCTTGAAAGGGCCGAGGCGGAGGCTTCGGTTAGGTAGACCCTTGGGTCATTTTTTCCGGTCTTTCGCCAATAGACTTTGTTGATGGGGCCCATCAGGGAATTGCCAAGGTCCACGTCCGGTCGGGGGCCAATGTGGGGCAGGCCGAGGGCATGCCCAAATTCGTGAATGGTTCCTTTGATCGCATGCTCGTTAAGCGCTGGAGATGCAAGTAGTGCTTTAATGTCTATTGGATTCAAACCATCTGGATAGGCATTGATGGCAACTCCTCCAGTCCCTCTGGCGCCTCCCTGAAATCCTTTAACTCCGGGATAGTGGTAGAAGATCCAAAAGAGCGGGAAAGATTGATTTCGAGTGAGCTTAAGCTTTTTTGCGGCAGTGTTGAGTGCTTTTTCCCGAAGCTCCGGGAGTGCTTCCCTGCCATTTGGAAATTGGAGTTTACTCTTTACTAGTGTCACTTCGACGTTGTCCTCGGGATTACGCGCAAAGAATTTTCTGCGAACATTGGGGTGCTTCCAATGGGTGATTCCATCTGAGAAGAATGATTCGGCTCGTTTGGCAAGAGAATCGAGAATGACTTTGTAATTCTCTGGGGGCTTTTCATTTTCGGGAACGAAGAGGATAACGTGGGCGACCCGGTCATTTGGCTTGGCGCTCGAGAGAGTGATGAGTGCGAATAAAATGGTTAGGATTTTGTTCATTGGGTTATCTGTATGATGGTTTCCATTTTCTTGCAGAAGGGAATGCTAGTGACTGGGCCGAGAATGGAAATAAATCAGGTAAGAGTCACCGCCAAAAATTTTCACGTTCGGCTTTGATGCGAGCATTCGGTGATGAAGTCACAGATTAGTCAGGATTTTTGAAATTTGCGAGGTGGGTTATGACTTGGAGATTATGTGGCTACCACTTTGGGCCGGTTGATTGGATAGTGGCCAATCTTTGCACATGGGAGTGATGCTTGAGAGATTGACTATTCGGGGTATCGTTCAAGCATGAGTTTGAATAATGCCCCTTCAAAGAAGAACACTCGCTGGCGTTTGCTTTTGATTGCTGAATTGCTGGTGTTGGTTTCTTGGTTGGTCCTAGGAAATCTCCCTAATTTTGTGGAACAGGGCTGGGATGGTGCGATTGATTTACTTTTTTTGATCTTGGCGATTGGGGTGGCGCTGGTGTGGGTGATCTTTCTCAGTCGCCTGGTCTGGAGCCAGCGCTTGATTGGAATCGGCCTGATACTGCTGCCTTCGATACTTGTGAAAATTGATGGTCATACCGGAAGTTTTTTTCCCCAGCTCTCTTGGCGATGGTCAAAGGAGTCGGCAACCGAGATGCCTGAACTAACTGGTGAGATGGCCAAGGAGGGAGTGGCGATCGAAACAGCGGGGCCGGCCTACTTTCCTAGGCTACTCGGTGAAAATATGAACAACTGGGTGACGGGAGAACTTCTTCCTGATGGTTGGGAGGGCAAGGAGCCTGAAGAATTATGGAGGATAGAAATGGGCGAAGGCTGGTCGGCTTTTACGGTGGCCGGACAGTTTGCCTTTACCATGGAGCAGCGGGGATCGGCAGAAACCACGATTTGTTACGAATTAAAAACAGGCAATGCAGTTTGGAGTCATGCCGATGAAATCCGGTTTGAGGAATCGATGGGTGGGAACGGTCCGCGGTCGACGCCGACAGTTGCGAATGGAAAAGTCTACGTGCTGGGTGCGACTGGTATTCTTAATTGTTTAGATGCGCGGACTGGAGATTTAGTTTGGGGGAAAGACATACTCAAGGAAGTGGGACAAACTGTGCCCAAATGGGCGAAGAGTTGCAGTCCTCTTGTGGCGGATGGGAAAGTCATTATAACCTTGGGTAGTGAGGCGAAGAAGAATCTTGCGGCATTCACGATGGAGACAGGTGAGTTGTTATGGCGTTCGGGCGACTACCCGTCATCCTATGCTTCTCCCGTAGTCGCGACTTTGGCTGACAAGCGTCAGGTTGTGGCGATTCTGCAGAAAGCCGTCGCAGGATTCGAAATCGAGACGGGAAAAGAGCTTTGGTCTTTTCCAATCGATAATCCCCAAAGCAACTGTGCTTCACCGCTGATTGTTGGAGACACTGTCATTACAAGTAGTGGCTACGGATACGGAACGCATCGAATTAAGATTGAACATAGTGAGAGCGGTTTCGAAGCGAAGGAGCTTTGGCACAGCCTAAAGTTGAAGGCCAAGTTTGCCGATATGGTCGTGAAAGACGGCTACCTCTATGGACTAAACGATGGTCGCATGACCTGTCTAAATTTGGAGGATGGCAAGTCGGCTTGGCGAGGTGGTAATTATGGGCACGGACAAATCCTTGGTGTCGGAGAGCACATGATCGTGCAAAGCGAGCAGGGTGACATCTCGGTCCTGGAGCTCAATTCAGAAGGCGAAGAAATTGTGTCTGAGTTCGATGCCTTGGACCATCGGACCTGGAATCACCCTGCCTTGGCGGGACGGATTTTATTGGTGCGCAACGACCGGGAGGCGATCGCTTTTAAGTATTAGCGATTTATTCAGCCTGATTTTTGGTCGTGGTCCAATCGACCAAAATCTTCTTGTCGCTATTTGAAAGTCTGAGGCTTCGTATTACGGCATTCCCGGGCCCAGCTGAGACATCGAGGCGGAGTTGCTTCAGGCCTTTATGAGTGTTGATTTTCAGATCGATTTCTTGAAATTGTGATGAGGACATCACCTTGAAGGGGAGTCTGCTTCCCTTGGGTAGGATTGTGATAGGATCGTCGGTGTAGAATAGTTCTCCGGCCCCTGCTGTTTCCGTAAGGAGATCAAAAGTCAAATGATATGGCCCGTTGGGGAGGCCTTTTAAAGTCCTAAGGTCCATGGCGATTCCGGGATCCTCGCCCGTGAATGTTAGAACAAGAGTATTGTCTTTTCGTGCCACAGTGGTGTTTTTTCGTGCGCGGATTCCAAGAGGGTGGGACTTATTTCTTTTACCTGGCCTGCGTGCCGGAGTCGTAGCTTGTGGCACGAGGGAGTCGGAGAAGGCAGTCCACTCCCGATTCTTTCGGGGGAATTGTGTCGGCGTGGTTTTAAGATTGGCGAGCGTAGGGGAGTGCAGTACCTCTTTCGAAATTTCCTTCCATTGCGCGACCATTTTACTCAAACGATCGGGATGCTTTTTTGCTAAATTGTTGAGTTCGGTGCGATCTTTCGAGAGATCGTAAAGTTCCCATTCTTCTCCCTTGAAGCTGACAGCTTTCCAGTCTCCATCACGAAGCCCGAAGTCCTTGGCAAATTGAAAGTGAATGGGGTCTTCCCGCACGATTGGTTTGGATTCAAGGATCGGAGCAAAGGAAGTGCCTGAGATAGGGCGGATTTCCCGTTTGGGATGTTCAGTGGGGATTCTGGCTTGTGCGACCTCGGCCAAGGTTGGTAGGACATCGATAAGGTGAACCGGAGTGTGCGAGATGGCTCCCGGCTTGCTTTTGAATCCAGCGGGCCAATGCACGATGCCGGGACTGCTGATGCCTCCTTCGAATTGATTTTGTTTATAGTAACGGAAAGGGGAATTGCGCGCCCACGACCAACCGGTTGAATCCGCGAGAAATGTGTCACCATTGGTCGGCTCGACGTTGAGGAGTGGTTTGCGGCGATCGTAGGGGCAGGCCCCATTATCGGAAACAAAAAGGATAAGGGTATTATCGAGTTGCCCGTTCTCTTCGAGATCCTTGACGAGGCGGCCGATCTCCTGATCGACACGATCAATCATGGCGGCGAGGGTGACCATACGGTTGATTTCATACTTCTGCTGCCAGGGGACAATCTTGTCCCACGCTCGAACGTGATGAGGCCGTGGGCTTGGCTTGAGGTCTTTGGGGAGAATACCCAATTCCTTTTGTTTTGAGATACGGGACTCACGGATTTTGTCCCAACCGTCATCATAGCGCCCCTTGTATTTGGCGTAGTCTTCAGGGAGCGCGTGCAGAGGTGCGTGGGGCGCATTGAAGGCGAGGTAGAGGTAAAATGGATCTGAGGTCTTTCTTGATTCTTCCAAAAACCTGAGCGCGAAGTCGACGTTTGCAACGGTGGTATAAAAATTAGATTTGGGAACTTCCCAATGTTCGCCGTTGAGTCGAAACGTAGAGTCTCCCTTGAAAAAATTACAGGCTCCGCTGAGGTGCCCCCAATAGTGTTGAAATCCAAAGTCGGTGGGTTCCTTTTTAAGATGCCATTTTCCGGTCATGGCCGTGAAATATCCCGCTTCTTGAAGGACTTCAGCCGAAGTCACGGCGTGAGTGAGTGCGATGTCGCCAGCCGCGAGACAATATTGTCCGGTAAGGAGCGAGACTCGCGAGGAGTGACATTTGGCGGTGTTGTAAAACTGCGAGAAGCGAAGCCCATTGGCGGCGAGTCGGTCGAGAGTTGGTGTTTCAATTTCACCTCCGTAACAACCGATATCCGAGAATCCGAGGTCATCGACCATGATGACGACGATATTAGGCCGCTCAGTTGAAAACAGGGGTGTGATGAGTAGTGCTAGGAAGAGGTTAATCTTGGACATGATGGGAAATCTAAAAAAGGGATGTAATCGCGGTGCCTCCATCGGTGATTGGGACCGGGCGGGAGCCGTCGATCAGTTCATGCGAGGGGTCGATGCCAAGGGCTGTGTGAATGGTCGCGTGGAAGTCAGGAATAGTAACAGGATTCTCCACGATTTTTTTCGAGAAGTCATCAGTCTGTCCATAGGCCCCTTGATGTTTGATGCCTCCTCCTGCAAGGATGAGCGAAAATGCTGATCCTTGATGGCCCCGTCCGCCGTTGCCATCAAACTCGGGCGGACGCCCAAATTCAGTGGCAATCACGATGAGCGTTTTTTCGAGAAGGTCTTTCTCCCGGAGGTCATCCAACAGGGTTGCGATTCCATTATCGAGGTCCCGAATGAGTTCGTGTTGTTTGAGTTGTCCCTTGCCATGAGTGTCCCACCCGGTGCCGTTGAGGAAGCCGGGATTATGAGAGAGTTCAATGAAACGAACACCGTCTTGAATGAGTCGTCGTGCGAGGAGGCAGCGTTGGCCAAACTCGCTTTGGTATTTGTTGCGAAGATCAGAGGGCTCGGAACCGAGATCGAAGTTCCTCATGAAATCAGGCCCAGCAAGACGAAGGGCTTCAGTCTGGGCCTTGTGATAATTTGCGAGTGGGGATCCGGAGGGGTGGTTTTTTTGAAGAGCGGCGAGGAGTTTTTTTCGGGAGGCGATTCGTTCATTGGTGAGATGCTTGGGGCGGGTGAACCCGGCCGGGCCGGTCTTCATATCAGTGAGGTAGATGCTTCCATAGTTTGCTCCAAGGAAGCCAGGGCTCCGGCTGGGGTTGGGGAAGCCTATGAGCATGTAAGCTGGCACGGAGGGATTGGCCGCTCCACGTTCATGCGCCACGATGGAGCCGATGGAAGGGTAGATGGTGGACCCGCTGGTTGGTCGGCCGGTGTGGACAAAGTTTGAGGCAATGGCGTGTTCATCGATAAGATTATGATGGCAGGAACGGATGGCTGTGATTTGTTCCATGCGCCGGGCCAATTGCGGGAGATGTTCGCAAACGCGTACGTCTTTTACGGCGGTCTCGATAGAATGGTAGTCCGAGCCAGTCACGAAAGGCTTTTTTGAGCTGCCTTTCTTCTTAGGGTCAAAGGTATCGATTTGCGACATGCCACCGCCGAGCCAGATCATGATGCAGTGCTCGGCTTTCCCTTTGGTCAGGGAAGCCTTGGAGCCTTTTGCTCCAAGCGGAGCCAGAGCCGATGTGGCAAGAAACTGTCGGCGATTCACGATCTAGGGCTTAAGATGTTTGTCTCCAAAATTGAGATACTGGTCCCAGTCATATTGACTGAGGTCATGCTTTCCGGTGCGGAGGTGGTAGCCAATGTGGCCAACCTGAATGGGCTGGTCGGGTGCTGGCATTTCCATGGTTTCAAGCCCTTTTAGGCCAAAGAGTTTGTAGACAGGCTCGGCATGGGCTGCGGCGAGAAATTCTCCTTGCGGGTCGGCCCAATCGTCTTTGCTGGCACTTGCGACATAAACCGCCCGGGGTGCCATGAGGGCGACGAGCTGGTGTTGGTCGATGGGGAGACTCTCCTCTTTTTCATCAAAGTTTTTGTAATTGCCGCAGAACCAATGAGGGAAAACTTTGTTGATTCGGGCAACGCGCTCACCGTGCTTTCGACGGGCAAGAGCAGCACCGGTGCAGCCCGAGTTGTTTGAGATTGTAAGTGCAAAACGTTCATCCAAGGCGCCGGCCCAGAGTGCTGTTTTACCTCCCCGGGAGTGTCCGACGACGGCGAGGTTTGAGGCGTCGATGGCGGGATCGGTTTCAAAATAGTCAAGGGCACGTGAGGCGCCCCAGGCCCACGCTGCGATGGTGGCCCAAGCATCACCTGGGCGCTCA
>JBDNAG010000274.1:0-8227 GCA_039768565.1 Akkermansiaceae bacterium
CTGCCGCTTTGTTAACATCTTTTCCGACTCAAAAAGTCGGAGGCTCGAAGAACTATCGATTTGGTCTCTGGGCCCACGTCGTTGCATTTGGTTTCGCGATTGCTCTGCTTTTGCAGCTCGCATCTTCTGAAGGAACTGACATCCGTTTAGGATGGGAATCGAATTGGACTTTCCTGCCGTTTATCGGGGTCACTGTTGACCGTTTAGCTTCGATTATGATGGTTATCATCTCCGGTTTTGGTGTCCTTCTGTATCGTTACTCACTCCGCTACCTTCAGCAAGATCAGGGGCAGGGACGTTACATGACCCTACTGACGCTGACCGTCTCGTCGCTGCTTTTTATGGTCATGTGCTCAGACCTAGTGATGCTCTTTGTGTTCTGGCAGTTCCTGAGCTGGGCTCTCAGCCTCCTCGTTCATAACTATGTGCACGTCCCGACCGCCCATAGCTCTTTCCGGACCTTCATTATGCACCGGGCTGGCGACGTAGCCTTTCTTGGGGGTATTGTGCTAGCTTACCAGCTCTATGGAACAGTCCAATTTTCGGAGCTTTTCAAACGCGCCGAGGCCGACCCGGGTGTTGTGTCGCTGTTGGGCACCGGCCTGACTCTCAGTGGGGCGACGGCCGTGACACTTTTGATTTTCGTGGGTGCCATGAGCAAATCGGCCCAGTTCCCCCTTCACATGTGGCTGCCAGATTCACTCTTTGCACCAACGCCAATCCATGCGCTCCTTCATGCTGGCATTATCAATGCAGGTGGCTTTCTTCTGACGCGCTTAGCCCCACTCTACACGCTGAGCACGCCAACCCTTCATGTCGTTTTCGCCGTTGGACTTATAACTGCAATTCTAGGTTCTTCCATGATGCTTGTTCAAAACGACATCAAAAAAAGCCTCGGTTATTCAACGATAGGGCAGATGGGTTATATGATCATGGAATGCGGACTAGGAGCATACTCCCTCGCTGTTTTCCACCTCGCAGCTCATGGCCTCTTCAAAGCTACAGTTTTCTTAAATTGTGGAAATGTCATCCACGAGGCACGGCAGCATCCAGCACACCCTGGGCAGCACTTAAAAGCGTCTCCTGCAAGCCCTCAAATTTGGGTGGCAGGTATCTTTACCTCACTAGTTTTTCCTTTAGCAATCGTGGTTGGCGCCCACCACATTTTGCACATCCCCATTCAAGAATCGCAGGGGTTACTGATTTTCCTTTTCTTTACATGGGTCACAGCATCTCAGGCATTACTCACCCTCTACCGGGTTCGTGGTTCGACCAAAGCCCACAGCGTGCTACTTCTCACCGTAGTCCTTGTCTCTGTTGCCTATCTTTTTGCTGCTGAGCAATTCACGCACTTCCTTTACCCAGATCCCGACCGCGTGAAGGAGTTCTACGAGGCCGGGAAGATTCCCTCCGGCCTTTTCGCAACCGTTGTGGCAGGATTCGCACTGATTATTGTCGTGGGATGGACTGCATCCTTTGCAAGGCGCCGCGGTCAGAGCCTCAGTTTTCCAAAACCAATTCAGAGTCTCCGAGAGCCACTCTATCTCTTTTTTGTAAACAGACTTTATCTAGACGGCGTTTCCCTCCGAGTCATCGGAACTTTGCGCGGGTTAGCGGAGAGATTAGACAGAAGCCGTTTATTCATGCCAGTCATGATAATCATTGGTCTTGGCATCGCTGGTTTGATTACGAATCCCTTGGAAGAGGCTTCATTTAAGAGCGTTATTGGAATCGTCGTCGCTGGCCTGCTACTGCCACTTTTCCCCTTACACGGCCTCTTTATTTCAATAGCGACCAAGGCTCCACGACCGATCGGCACTTTGCTTATCGTGGCGACTCCGATCCTAGGGATAGTCGCTTTTAGTAGTTTTCAGAATCAATTCAGCGAAGAGCTGCTGAAAGCAGTCAGCATCATCTCTCTCTCTGGAGCGCTCTATGCGACGATCAAAGCAATCGTACAAGATAAAGTTTCGCAACGGATCGCTTATGGAACCATGGCGCTGTATTCCATTCTGTGGTGGCATATGGGAAGCGCCGGACAACTCACTAATTCAGCTACTCTTTTCGCAGCTTCGCTGATACTCGCCAGCTTCGGCCTTCTCTTCGGCTGGGATCGCATCAGGCTTCGCTATGGGGATCTGAATCTGAATCAACTTGGTGGGTTGTTTTTGCAAATGCCGCGTTTGGCATTGTGTATGGCATTACTCGTCATGGCGATCGTCGGCTTACCACCCTTTAGCTTATTCTTTGGTTACATGGACATGCTACTAGACCCCCAAATTTCTGGCCCAGGCGTTATAGTTGCTCTCTTTACGTGGTTCTCTGCATCATGGATATTTTTCAAATTAATGCAGCGACTCCTTTTTGGGCCCAACACGAGTAACCTTGACGGCGATGATCTCAACGGAAACGAGATTACCGTGTTCATCGTGGTGATTCTCGCCTTGTTAGTTCTGAGTGGAATCTCTCATGACTGGCTGCAGGACCAAGTAACTGCCTCTATCACAAACATTTGGAAATAATATGGAACCATCAAAAGCCACTACTTCTGAGACCGCTCCCAAAGGTGAGGAGCTTCGGGCACTCGTTTCTAAGGCCAGCGAAGTCATAGCTCATTACTGGCCTATGCGGGGCTTTGTTCATCACAACCCACTGCATAATCTAGAGCATATGCATTTCCAAGATGCTGTTAGCTTAGCCCAACGCTTCACTGGAGGTAAAGGATACCTGTCGAACGAAACATACCGGGGATTTGTTGAGAGCGAACGCATCCTTCCCAAGCATGTTGACGATGCTCTCGAGCCACTTATTAAACAAGAGCATATAGATCTCAACGGGTCACAAATCTCCCATGCTGATATGCTCAAAGCACATTTCCTTAGTGGAGCGCCACCAGTGCCGACTGACTCCATTGAAGCAAAAGTCGACCGCTCTCAGGATCGAGACACCATCAAGAGCTTAAGTGAGCAAATCATTGACGGTATTGATCTTGGAAATCAGGAAACGACCACTCTTGGCCGCGAAGAAACTCTCGCTGACTGGTGTGACCGTGAATTGCATACGAGAGTCTCCTTCTGGATCGATCGGGAGGTTATTAAGTGGTGCGAAGCTTTCCTAGATGAGGGTCACGCCGCCTGGGCCATGCCTGAACGAGATCAAACGTTCTACCAAGCCTGGAAGAATCTTGCCGGGCAGGAATGGTCCCCTTGTGGAATCAATAAAAGTAAAAAGAAAATTGCGGCTCTCCCTTCGTCACCGGAGGAAGCACTCCGAGAGAATCTTAACGCCCTCGGTATTCCAGAAGATCAGTGGCAGAATTATCTCTCACTTGAGCTCGCGTCTCTTTACGGATGGGCGAGCTTCATCAACTGGCGGGGCGAAAATCCAGACTACGAATGGCAGAAAGCTTATCCCATTGACTTAGTCCAATATCTTGCCGTGCGTCTTTGGTATGAAAAAGAGCTTGTCCAAAAAGCCTGTAAAACAAAACTCTCAACCGAAGGAACATTTGACGCGATTTCTTCTTACCTGCGTGAACAGGCAGAGGAACTTGATACGGAACTTCAGGTCAAGAAAGTCGGACTTACTCAGGCTTTACAACTCACAGACCTCTCCAGAGCCCTTGATCTTGATCCGAAAGCTCTTCTCAAGACAGGGCCACAGGAGCTAGGAAAATTGCAAGAGTGGCTCGAAGCTTTCCCGGTATCCGAGCATGGGCCCATCTGGCTCAAAGCTTTCGAAGCTGGCTATCATGAGCAAGTCATGAGCGAAGTTGCTCAGGGGATCTCTGCCAGCAAAGAAAAAGACGGATCACCAGAACGCCCAATTGCGCAATCAGTTTTCTGTATCGATGTCAGATCAGAGCCCTTTCGGAGAAATCTCGAGGCGCAAGGAAACTATGAGACGATTGGGTGGGCCGGATTCCTCAATATATTCATTCGCTTCCGCCCCCATGGAGCACACCACCATACGGAGCAGTATCCCGCTATTGCAAAGCCTACGCATACCTTCCACGAGATTGAGCGGGATGGCCAGAATGACGAAGTTGCAAAGCACAAGGCAGGTAAAAAGTTTTTCCACACGGCCCATGAGATCCTTCATGATCTAAAAGCCCACGTTTTGACCCCTTATATAACTGTGGAGTCCATAGGCTGGATATTCGGCTGGCCCCTAATCGGGCGAACCATGTTTCCCCTCTCTTTCCGTAAGTTTAAAGAACGGTTCTCTCGCTCCGTATCGCCGCCAATTGAAACTTCTTTGACTCTTGATAGGAAAGATCATGATCACGACATCGACTTGGGAATGACTCTAGATGAACAGGCGAGTATGCTGAAAAATGTTCTCGGTGCCATTGGACTGACCGAAGGGTTTGCTCGTCTTATTCTGATTTGCGGACACGGCAGTAAGTCGGATAACAATCCATATGAATCTGCACTCGATTGTGGCGCCTGTGGAGGAAACCCTAGTAAGCCAAATGCACGTGCTTTCGCCACAATTGCGAATCGTCCTGAAGTGCGTGCTATTCTTGCTGATAACGGCCTAACTATTCCAGAAGACACGATTTTCATCGCAGGACTGCACAACACGACAACCGATGAGATCGAACTCTACGACAGGGTTGACTTGCCAGATTCTCACAGTGGAGATCTCGCCAAACTCGAGGAGGATCTTCTCCGCGCAACAATCGCAACGAACCGTGAAAGGTGCCTTCGTTTACCGGAGGCCACAACTGATCCCAGCGATGACGCAGCAGTTCGCGAAATTGGAAGACGGGCCGGGGACTGGAGTGAAGTTCGACCAGAATGGGGCCTTTCGGGTAATGCCTCTATTGTGGTCGGTCCTCGTAAACTGACGAGCCATATTGACCTTGAAGGGAGAACTTTCCTCGTCTCCCATGACTATCGAAAAGACCCAACCGAAGCGTCTCTTGAAGGGATCCTCGCAGCACCCGTTGTCGTAGGACAATGGATCAACTGCGAACATTACTTCTCCGCGACCGACCCAGAAGTTTATGGAAGTGGTAGTAAGATCTATCATAACGTGGTTGGCCGTATGGGGATCATGTCGGGTCCTCAGGGCGATTTACGCACGGGCCTAGCCCGACAATCAGTGATGAATGGAGATCAGCCTTATCACGAGCCCCTAAGAGCTCTCGTAATTGTCGATGCACCTCGGGATCGAATAAGCCGTATCCTAGAGAAGCATATCAGCGTGAGTCAGTTATTTGATAATGAATGGGCGCACCTCGTAGCGGTAGATCGCGAGAGTGAAGAAGTCTTCTACAAATACATTCCAAAGAAAGGTTGGGAGAGCATGGCCATTGGTAAAATGCAGTCGGCAGGATAGCCTTTTGATGGAAGCGTTATCTTTTTCAAAAATAGAAGGATAATCGCAGCTATCGAAAACGATAACTCAAAATTCTATAGCAAGAGTTACTAAATTTTATTGGGTTGGATTTTATTTTCCTCCGGTGATCCGTTGGATTGAGTCCTCCGTTAGATTAGATGTGGCGAGCCATTCCTGAGCAGCTTCACGGTCCCTGCGATAAAAGATACGGCCGGTATCGACCATTGCATTTGTTCGGGCTTCAGGGTCTTTGAAATGGCAAACACCCTCCATTCGCCCCGACCCAATACGACTTCAACCCTATCCCGCCAGAAGTGATTTTCTGGCAGTGATTCCTTGGTGGAATTGAATAATTCACCAGGCTTGGACGTCGGATCTACATGGCAGGCAAAAATATCGATCTCTCACAAATTCACGGGCGCATCCAATTCGTGCGCAGCTTTCCAGATTATAAGGTTAAGGTGGTGAATCATTTCTCCAATCTGAAAGTCAAAAAGGTCAGGCATTTTGCCAACAAACCGGGCCTTTGGAAAATCGTTACCAGTTTCCCAGATTATAAGATTCAGATCGTTAACCATTTCCCTGATTTTAAGATCAAGTACGTGAATCACTTTCCCGGCGTGTCGTAAGTTTCATTAACGTTCATCAAGTATCAGGCTTTTGTAGTCGCCAACCCCCTTTTCCAAGGCCGTCCGAGACAATCATCGGCCCCGCCAATTGATGGAAAAATCTCAGACCAGATTGACCCGAACCTTCTGCGATTTGGCCATGTCCACGCCAGGTAAATCGGCACGAGCTTCCAATTTCCTCTCCATGCGGCGGGTGGTCGTCTTCATGCCAAGGGCTCCCAAGAGCGCACGCCACGGCAGAGGCGGCTCCTGCGACCTTCTGGGCCACGTCTCCTGAAGGTGTGGCCTCGCCTCATGGCGCATTCATGGTGAAATCAATCCCCGCCGGCACCGGCTGGGCTTCTAGAATAGCTAGGCTCAGCTCCAGAATCATTTTGGGACTACCGAACGGTGCATAATTCTTCCTTCTATCCCATTCGAACTCCTCTAACATTCATCATTGAGATGAAGCCATCCTATCTACGACAAAAACATTACGCCTTCCTATGGGCTGTGTTTGTCTTCATTGCCACTTTCTTGATGCGATCAAAAAACGGAGTCGAGCCGTTTTTCATCTCGGGAATCTTCAATTGGGGTGAAGATACAATTCTGACTTTTACCATCCGATGGGCGCTCTGGCTCAGTGTTCCGGTTGCGTTATTTCAATCAATTCGTGACAGAGTAGGATTAGCGTTAGCCATATTATCTCTCATCATTTGGTGGATTACCGTTATTTCGGGACTCCAACTGGCAGTTTTTAATAATTCATTTGATCAAGATTTACAAAAATTTCTCAAGCTATCACATTACGCGCTGTCTGGATGTCTCATGGCATTTTGCGCACTTTTATTCTTCCGGCTTGGAATGAAAAAGCTTGGTCTATCATGGCTTTTAATTTCCGTCCTTTACTGTTTTTTATTCCTGTTAAATCGATACTCTGCAATGGTTGAACTACCGAATGGGGCCTTCGCGATTGTCGAATACACTTACTACTTCATGTTCGTCACAGTCTTCACATTTTGTGAAAAATGTGCTCGCGCATAAACATCTAAAATTAGAAGTAGCTCCATATTTTTGACGTTAAATTTTTGGTGATGGAAACGATCTTTTTAATGGCTAGAGAAATATGCCGCTCAATCTCACCGACCTTTTCCAATTTGACCGCAAGGGGAGCTCAAAGGCATCTCACCAAAAGTAGAGTCAAAGCTCCAGGCACGAGAGAATCATGCCAACGAGATCGTCTATTTCCTTCATGAAACGGAGAATTTTTCTGGGATATGGCGCTGGAGTCCTGAGTCTACCTGGCGCTAAGGGCGGACCAAACGAACGACCAACCCTCGGCGCGATTGGGGTTGGCGGAAAGGGATGGGTCGACTCACTCGGAGCATCAAGGCACGGAGAAATCGCAGCTTTTTGTGACGTCGATGAACTCGGAAAGGAACGAAGAGGAGGGTTCGTTGAGGCGGCAAAAAAGTGGCCGAAGGCAAAACGATACACCGACTGGCGCGAAATGCTAGAGAAGGAGAAGCTCGATGGAGTCACGGTATCGACGCCTGATCATATGCACGCACCGGTTACGATGACCGCGCTGAAGCTCGGAATCTCCCCCTACACACAGAAGCCCCTCACTCGCACGGTGCACGAAGCGCGCGCTATTACTTTGGCAGCGCGCGAGGCAAAAGTGGTAACTCAAATGGGCAACCAAAATCACAGCGGGGTGAATTACAAGGGTCTCGTAGACCTGGTTCGCGCTGGCCTTCTTGGGAAGATCGAGCGGGCGTATGCTTGGTCAAATCGTCCGATTTGGCCCCAGGGTCACCAGCGACCGAATGGCTCCAGTAAGATTCCGGATGGTCTCCATTGGGATCTTTGGCTCGGCGTAGCGCCAAAGCGGCCTTTTCTTAAAGAGATCTATCATCCCTTCACATGGCGCGGTTGGTATGATTTTGGAGCAGGAGCACTCGGCGACATGGGATGTCACATCATCGATCCCGTAGTCTGGGCGCTCGAGCTTGGACCGGCGCGGAGCGTGAAACACGAAGGCCCCACGCCGATGAAGGAAACCTTTCCCGAGTGGGAGCGTATCCACTACGATTTTGCTGGTACGAAGTATACTTCGGATAAAAACTTTCAAATGATTTGGCATGATGGAAATCAGAAGCCAACGGCCGAAGAGGCAGGCTTCCCACCAAAGACTAAAATCCCGGACAACGGAGTCATTTTGGTCGGAGAGAAGGCCAGCCTGATCACAAAACACGGGAGTAGTCATCTCC
>JBDNAG010000057.1:0-24818 GCA_039768565.1 Akkermansiaceae bacterium
AGCGGGCTCCACTCCGCGAAGGGGGAACTTGGCTCCTCCAAAAGCGGGCTCCACTCCGCGAAGGGGGAACTTGGCTCCTCCAAAAGTGGACTCTATTCCTCGAAGAGAGTCATTGGCCAAATTCAACTGGCCCCCACTTCAACAAGCCGATGGATTTTTGGCGCCGGTATTTCGTGGCGTAAGATCGGAGCCATCGACTTTGACACCGGAGCAACCAGACTGACTGCACCAAGTGTCTTTGGAGACAACTCCTTCACGCCACCTCCTGGAATTAGAGCTGCAACCGGAGCGATTCCCCGGACCTATGACAACGGCTTAATCAACCCAGGTCCCCGCACACCCGCTACCGGAAGAACAAGCGACTACTCCTACCAAACCCAAGATCAAGTGCAGGGCAACGACCTCGTCATGTCAGCCACCGGCGGAGAACGCCGAGTAATTGATCAGACAACGGCTTCGTCACCCACCGGGTGGAACGAAGGCGATGATTGGGAAATCTCACCCTATCTCAGCTTGAGCCACCTCAGTGATATTGGAAACGGGTGGAGAATCGGTCCAGCCCTCAACTTCAGCTTCACCGAGATCGGTGGGAGTCAGGGAGGATTGAACACACTCAATACCAGCGAAAGTCGCAATATTTTCGATGTCAAAGCCATCGACCGCTTCGACGCAACCGGCCTCGTTCTCCCGAACGCACCTTACACAGGATCACCTGGAGCCATTGCCCCTCTCCTTCCTGCCGAGCCTAGCAGGCGCACTTTTGAAGACTCCCTGCGATCCACCGACACCGCTTTTTTTAACGACTCAGTTAACGAATCACTCGATGTCAACTTGTTCGGATTTTCACTTGGAGCAAGTGCCATTTATCAAACCGAAGGCCGCTTCTTTACCGGAGTCGCTACCGGCCTTATCTTAAACATTGCCGACTGGGACGCGAGCCGTAGTGATCAACTCGTCCAGATCACCAACGGGGGAGCCCCGGTCAAGATCAACTCGACCAGCTTCCAGGACTCCGGAACCGATGTCCTCTTCGGATACTACCTGCAAGGGTCCGCGGGTTACCAAATCAACGAGTCATGGTCAGTCGAGGCGAATGCCAGATACGACTGGAACGAATCACTCCGCGACTCCGTCGGCGGTAGTGATTTCGACGTGGACCTCACCGGCTTTACTCTGGGTCTGGGAGCGAATTACTCGTTCTAAATTCTGGCGGTAAAAGATAGAACATCGATGAGCCTCAAGGAGGGAGATTAAACTCAACCCAGGGCAACGCCCTGGGTTTTTTGTTGGCCGAAAGGCAGAGACCGCAAAACTTTGATCTAACCTCTTATCTTTCTGCCTGTCACGAAATACTGCGCTTCTACAAACGTTAGGGTCCCGTTTCCATCAAGATCTGCAGAACGAAATAAGTTATTCACCTAGCTGTGATCGATCTCTCGCTTATGGCAACTGAATGGTAATCTCAATCCAACAGACAAACTGATGATTTGATTATTTCCAACATAGATTTCTTTTTTGTCGCCTCTTCACCAACCATTCTTGTCTAAGACACACAGCCGGGGAAGACTGTTACCCCCAATAATCCTTTCATAAGTAATTTCTTATTCTTAAAATTTAGGGTTTCGTTTTTTCAATTTATAAACCACCACGACGCAAGTATTTGAGAGAAGGCTACCAGCTAATTTCAGAGACCCCGTCTAGAAGATTCCGGAGTATCCATATCAGCTATGACCATCAGGCTCCTATTTCGTTTGATTCTTATAGGCGGTCACATCAGACCCGCATCGCTCAGAAAAGCCTTGAAGTAACTTAATCAGCTCATCGAAAGCATCCTCGATAAGCAGGCTATAAACCCATTTCTAGAGCCACCGCTATTCCGGCGAAAGTCTTCCCAAAACTTCGTCATTAAATGAACCTTGCCGGCAAAAAAATTGGAGTTCCCGCGATTAACTAGGAACTCCATGAAATTTTGATCCACCTTAATAAAGCGGACAGGCTGCCTGTTCCAATTAGGAATGTTTGGCAGCACACTCTTTTGCCACTTTGGCCGGACGCTTCAGCTTATCACGAACGTCTTTCGGAGTCATGGCGGACACGGTCGCTTCATCCATGCCCAACGCAATAAGACGCTTGCGGTGATCGCTCTGACGCTTGTTGCGTGCTGCGTTCGACTTTGTGGGACGATTTCTGTTTTTGTTGCGAGCTTGTGTTGAGGCCATGGTCGTATTTGGTTTCTTACTGAAAGAGGGTGAATTGTTCCTTCCGATTGACTTGGTCGATCCCCGGAACGGTTCCCGTTTAGATTCGAAGACGCTACCGGTCAACTGGAATCCTGTGAATAAGTAGGTGCCGCCGGGGCATTTCTTTAATATGTTTTAAAGATCTCCGTTAAATTACAGCTTCTTTTATTGTCTGGCAGACACCCCATTTTAAGCTGTGACAAGCCTCATGAAACGTCGCCACTTCCTTTCCACATCTGCTGCCGCCGGCGTCTCTGTCACCCGCTCCGGAGCCCGGAATGGACCCAAGGATCTTCGTCGGGCTGGATTCATGGGGATCGCAGAGGCTAAAAAAGATCTTCCGCGAAGCGCCAGACTTAAGGTGGAAGACGACGAATTGCGCATCTTGCAATTCACCGACATTCATTTCTTTTGTGACCGGAAGAACTATGGCGAAAAGGCAGACTTGCAGACTGTCGAGGACATGAAGCGCATGATCGAAAACACCGATCCGCATCTCCTCGCAATCACAGGTGACCTGTGGAGTGACAATCCCCGTGGCCAGGGGCAAAAATTCTTCGAATACGCGCTCAAGAAAATCACCTCGTTGGGAAAACCATGGCTCTTCAACTGGGGAAATCACGACCTCCTCGACGACTACGCCGCCGCACAAGTCACCCTGACCGAAGCCAAACATAGCTTGTATCGTGGCGGCCATGACGGAGGGAACTACCGCATCTCCATCGACGGAGCCGACGACCGCCAACTCATGGAACTTCTCTGCCTCAACACCACCACACAAGGAGTGCAGGCCGCCCAGGAAAGATGGCTCACCATGCAGAAGCCCGCCTCCTCGCCCGTGTTGTGTTTCCTCCATATTCCCCTGCTCCAATACGACACCGTCTGGCAAAAAAAGCTCGCGAAAGGCATCTTCAAGGAAGCGGTTTGTACCTATGGCGAAGACGGCAGCGCCATCACAAAGCTCAAAAAATTTGGTGACGTGAAAGCCTGCTTCTGTGGCCACGACCATATCAACGATTACAGCGGCACCTGGGACGGAATCGAGATGGTTTACGGACGCGCCACCGGCCACGCCGGATATGGAGCAAAAAAGTTAAAGAAGGGCGGCAAACTCATCACCACCAAGCTCACCGACCCAAAGAAAAGCTACACCTGGAAAACCGTCTTCGCCGATGGTAGCGACTGGTCACCGGAGTGAGAAAGCTCGCCCCACAAGTTGGCTGGCACACCCAATCGAAGCGCGCTCTCTACTTTTTCAAGGCGCCAAATGCCTCCGCGCAAGCAAATCCAATATCCATGTAAATCTCAGCGCTCTTGTTCCAATGGTAATGTTGCCCTCCACCCGGAGCAGGACTCTCCTTGATACTTTTCCAATACTTTCTGGTATCGACCACCGCGACATTCCCCGTAAATTCCTTAACGTTGGCAATCGCAAGCTGGGCTTTTTCAATCGGCTTTTCCGTGGGTTTCTTCCCACTCAATGCTTCACGTTTTGTAGGCATTCCGGTGGTTGCCACCACGACCGGGAAGTTGGATTTAAATTCGGCCCGGAGGTCGTTGATTAGATACTCAAAATTGCGGGTGTATTCCGCGGTGAACTTTTTACTCACATGATCGTTCCAGCCCTGATGCCAGCAGAATCCGGCAATCTCATAGTTTTGAGAGTTCTTAATTTTTGGAAAATGTTTTCCCAAATTGTTGAGCGCATCATGAATACACCGCAACATCTCCTCGTAATAGAATCCGGTCTGACCTCCTGCGCTCGGAGGGCGGAAATCCTTGGCCAGGCTTTTACCACCCCAGGCCGTTTTGATTAGCAGGATTTGTTCCCCCTCTTGTTTTTGAATTTGATAGCCGAAGCTGATTTCGAGCCCCACCAAATCATCCGATCTCCCAAAACGAGGGGACAGATTTTCGGTAAGAATCTGACCATCACGCTCATAGTAGATCCAAACATCTTCCTGCTTGGCGAGCTTGCCGCGCTTATCGGATAAGAAGTCATATTTCCCCGTTTTGTCATTCGCGATACAGAACTCAAGCGTCCCGGGCGTCTCCTTCCCTTTCACAACACCCTGACCAACCATATTCGATTGTCCCGCGAGGATGTAGACCTTGATCGGACCGGAGGCGAAAAGAAAGGTCGCCTGAATCAGGACGAGAATTGCGACAAGAAAGGACAATTTCACCCGGCGAAACTAAACAGGTATCCAGCAGAGGGCAAGAGGTGCGAATTGGACCCACCTGTCAGAATTCCAGCTTTCATTCAATTCCAGCCTTCTCGCCATTTCATCAAGGGTATGCCTCAATCACCTGGCCTCTAATTTATTACGATCCGAGGATCGACAGGTCTTGCTGTTCGGGGGAGCCTCGGAACCAATGAAACGACTCTCTCCTCTCTTCGCTGCCATCCTCGGTTTGGCAGGTGTTTTGTCCTGGACGATTTTGGGAAGCGCTCAGGAGGAGGCCGTTCCAGGGAGCTTTGGTTCGGTTGCTGAATTCATCAACCGCTACGAAACGGATCACAATGAGCTGGCAAGGTTTTACGGACATCGAGCTCTCTCGCAGTCGCACGCCGAGCGCCTGGAGAAATTCAATGATGACTCGATGGCCTCGTTGGAGAAGATTGATTTCGAAGCTCTCTCGCAAGCGGGACAGGTCGACTACCTCTTGATGCGGCATCGGCTGGAGTATGAAAAAAAATCACTGGCAACGAACCGGAAGAAGCTCACTGAAATCGAGGACCTGGTTGGCTTTAAAAAGGGCGTGTTGGAACTCTATGAGGGATACCGCCAGCGTGGCCCGATGGAGCCACGCCCGATGGCAGTGAAGTTGGTGACGATCCAGAAAGCGGTGTCGAAGCTCAAAGCAAAAGTTGCTTTGGAAGGCGGGAAGGACAAGTTGGTAACGACTGCGGTGTTGGCTTTGCGAGCCCAAAAAGTGGTGAGCGAATTACAACGACAACTGGACGGTTGGTATCGTTTTTATGCCGGCTTTGATCCCGAGTTTTCGTGGTGGGTCAAGCAACCCTATGGTGAGCTGGAACGAGAGCTCGAAGCCTATCGAAAGAAGCTGGGCGAACTGGCGACAGGTGGCAATAAAGGCGGCTCGGCCCCGCTGGTAGGTGATCCGATTGGAGCCGCCGCCCTGACCGACGATCTGGCCGTTGAGATGTTGTCCTACTCGCCCGAAAAATTACTCGCGATCGGAGAAAGGGAGTTTGCCTGGTGCCGGGATGAAATGAAAAAGGCTGCCGCCGAGATGGGTTTTGGCAAGGATTGGGTTAAGGCATTGGATAAGGTCAAAGAAGACTTTGTCCCTCCGGGGGAACAAGATGACCTGGCCGCAGAGATCGCTAAAGATGCCATGGGATTTCTCGAAAAAAGGAACCTCGTCACAGTTCCGGATCTTTGTAAGGAAACCTGGTATCTGAAGATGCTCGGCAAGAAGCAGCAGGAAACTCTTCCCTACGCCGTCTACTTTGGGCAGGCCATCGGAATCGCCTACCCAACCGATGAAATGAGTTTGGAAAAGAAGCTCATGAGCCTGCGCGGCAACAACCGCCACTTCACCCGTGCAGTCATTCCTCACGAACTGATCCCGGGACATCACTTGCAGAGATTCATGTCTGCACGTCACGCGACCCATCGCGGGATTTTCCGCACACCGTTTTACGTCGAGGGCTGGGCGCTGCATTGGGAAATGCTGCTTTATGATCTGAACTACCCGCGCACCCCGGAAGAGCGCATAGGGATGTTGTTCTGGCGTTCGCACCGCTGCGCGCGAATCATCGTATCACTGAAGTTTCACCTCGGCCAAATGACTCCACAAGAAATGGTCTCCTTCCTTGTCAATGAAGTCGGCCTGGAAAAATCGGGAGCTACCAGTGAGGTCCGGCGCTATATCGGCGATTCCTATTCACCTCTCTACCAATGCGGATACATGATTGGCGGCATGCAGCTGCGGGCACTCTACAAGCAGACCGTCGGGGAGGGCAAAATATCACCTCGTGAATTCCACGATTCAGTATTAAAAATGGGACCGATTCCAATCGAAATGGTACGCGCTATTCTTTTAAAAATACCACTGTCACGCGACCACAAGGCCAGTTGGGGCTTTTGATTCCAATTAGGCCATTGGAAACACGAGACTCGCGATCCAAACTACCGCGAACCCCACCACACCCATCAGCGAAAGCATTACCGAAAACGTCTTCAGAGTCTCCGTCTCACTCATCCCGGACATTTTGGAGACAACCCAAAATCCACTGTCGTTCATCCACGGCAGCGGCTTGGATCCACAACCGATCGCAAGCGCAACATAGACGGCATGATAGCCTAGCTCAGCGTCCAAAACCATTGGCGCGACAATTCCCACCGCCGTGATCATCGCGACGGTCGCCGACCCTTGCGCAAAGCGAACCAATGCCGTCAAGACGAAAGCCAGAAGCAACACTCCTCCTCCGCTACCCACCATTCCCGAAAGTTCACCACCAATTCCGGTCTCTTTTAAAACGGCCCCAAATGCCGCGCCCGCCGCCGTAATTAAAATAATCACCCCCCCGCTCGAAAGCGCCTCATTGATCACCGTTTTCAATTCACTATATTTGGTAGCCAGCACCATCGCCACTCCGGTCCCTAGAGCCATCGCAACGTTCTTGCCACTCAACACCTCAAGCCAAAGAGGCAGGCAGTCTCTCATCTCCAAAAAAGTTCCTAAACTGATTAACACAAGCGGCAAAAGAATCGGCATCAAAGACCAACCCAGCGCAGGCAATTCCTTCTTCTCGTCCACCTCGATCTCAGGAGCCTCCACCTCTCGATAAGTAATCCCAAACTTCCCATTAGCCCAGAGCGCGTATCCATACCCGACCAAAATCGTCACCAATCCCAGCATCAATCCTGCCGGAATCAATACTCCCAGACTCACCTCCAGACGAGCTGCCACCAGTAGTGGCCCCGGCGTCGGCGGTACTAGCGAATGCGCCATACTTGCCCCCGCCACCACACTCAATAGCGCCAGAAGATAAACCTTTGGGTTGAATCGCGAAAACGCCCGCACCAAAGGCAACATAAGATAGAATACCGTGTCGAAAAACACAGGAATCCCAAGCACAAATCCGCTCCCCAAAAAAGCCATCGGAGCTCGCCTTGCCCCGAAGAGCGAAAGCAATCCCCGCACGATTCGTTCCGCCGCCCCACTCACCAAAAGGCACTGCCCAATGATCGCGGCCAACGCAATCAGAATCCCAATCTTGCGGCATCCAACCCCAAATCCCTCCGCAACCCGGCTCATCGCCTCAACTCCCACCCCAGGCGTCAAAATCGCCACCACAAAGGCCCCCAGCAACAGCCCCAAAAAAGCGTGCAACCGAAGCCACAAAATCGAAACAATCACCACCGCCAGACCCATCAGGCAAATCTCAATCGCTCCCATCCGCCCACCATCAGTTTTCGAAACTCATTGTTCAATCTCCAATCTCATCAACCCGCCCGCAAAAAAGGAGACACGGCGCCCACGCTACCCGTCAATCTGACCACCCTGACTGCCAAACCCACCTCACAACCCTTACTAATACCAAGAGATTCCTGGCTGGCATTCAAAAGGCTAGTTGGAATAACAAACCGTCTTGCGTCCTCAAACAAAAATTCATTAAGCTCCCACCACATCTGACCTAAACCCTCATTTCCAATATCTCTCGCTAACCCAATGACACGTTCACACATCCCATTCCTAGTACTTGGCGCGATTCTTCCGGCTTCTACTTATGGTGCTTTGGTCTCGACTTGGACCGCACCCCAAGACGCTGGTTCACTCGGTGACGCTGGCGCTGCTTCGGTTTTGCTTGCAGGCGACCCGGCGGTGGGGGCTCCTTTGAATTTCACCTCAAGCGTTTCTTCGGGAACAAACTATACTGACGTCATCGTTTTGAGTGGCGCTCAGCAGAGCCAGCTCGCATCGGCAGGCCTCGGCGTGACCTTGGGCCTAGATAATGTCAGGGGCGCGACCAGAAAATTAGTGGGAGCAAGCTTCGAGTCGTTGGGAAATCTCGGTTCGGGGGCCAATGTATCAGCTCGGGATGCGACAATTGATCTCTTCCTGAGTCCGGATAATCTGAATGATGTTTCTCAATTGATCTTTGAAACGGGAGGCAACGGAGCAGGAAGTAGCCTCAATATGAATGGTAGCATTATGACATTTGCTTCGGCGACCAATGCCGCGACAGCAGTGAATACCACAGTGGATTTAACTTCGATTTACGGTGGTGCCCCCGATACCGATAACATGTTACAGGTGCGTCTTGCCTTTGATCTTGGCAATGACTTGATTTCGCTTTCAGCCTATAATCTTGCCACTGGACTGCGAGTGACTAACTCGACCGCATTTGCTGGTAACGATTGGGCAGGCGGCGATGGCAATGGTTTTTTCAACGTGAACGGGACGACCGGAGGATCTGCAAATAATAATGTTCCTGCCAATTATTCAAATTTCGACGGTCAGTTTGGTGGATTAAAATTTTACACCAATGAGGTGCTCGAACCGATTCCCGAGCCTTCCTCGCTCTTATTATTGGGACTGGGTGCCTGCAGCCTCTTGCGTCGCCGTCGCTAGTCTAGTTGCCAAAAAGAGATTTTTCGACCGTTCCGGAGTAATTCTTCGGAGCGGTTTTTTAGAGACTTTCGACGAGAGGTATCGATCCAAATTTCATAACTTGCCAAGCACTATATTTGGTTTTCAAAGTTCACCGTTCACAGATTCCTCGCTTTCCCCCGCGCGCTCTTTCCTGCAATCTTCCCAACACATGAGCCGCCTCTCACCCGACCAACTTCGCTCACATCGCTTTTTCGCGCCGGACGACCTCCGCGCCTTCGGCCATCGCTCACGTCACAAGCAACTCGGAATCAATGACGAGGAGTATAAAGGCAAGCCTGTCATCGCCATCCTCAACACTTGGAACGACCTTCTTCCCTGCCATTCCCACTTCCGCCAGCGGGCTGAAGAAATCAAACGCGGTATTTGGCAAGCCGGTGGCTACCCCGTCGAGATGCCTGTCATGGGCCTCAGCGAAACCTTCATGAAACCCACCTCCATGCTCTATCGCAATATGCTCGCGATGGAGGTCGAGGAAACCCTGCGCGCCCATCCCGTCGATGGCGCCGTTCTCATGGGTGGTTGTGATAAAACTGTCCCCGCCCTTCTCATGGGAGCCATTATGGTCGACATCCCCGTCGTCTTCATGCCCGGCGGTGCGATGATGCGAGCTTCCTGGCGAGGAGAGCCCCTGGCTTCCGGATCGGATGTCTGGAAATACTGGGCCGAACGCGGAGCAGGAAATCTCTCTTGTGAAGATTGGGAAGACTTCGAAGACCACATCACCCCCGGTCCCGGCCACTGCATGACCATGGGCACGGCCTCGACCATGACTTCCATCACCGAGACCCTCGGCCTTACCCTGCCAGGAGCATCCTCCATCCCGGCCGTTCACGCCGCACATTCCCGCATGGCAGCAGCCTGCGGGCTCCGCATCGTCGATATGGTTTGGGAAGACCTCAAACCTTCCAATTACCTGACCCGAAAGTCCTTCGAAAACGCCATTACCGCCGACATGGCGATCGGCGGATCGACCAATGCCATCATTCACATCACGGCCCTTGCCAAACGCGCCGGTGTTGATCTCCCCCTTGAACTCTTCGACGAGATCTCCGCGAAGACTCCCGTCCTCGCCAACCTGCGACCTTCCGGCAAATATGTCATGGCAGACTTCTTCGATGCCGGAGGCCTCCCCGCGCTTCTTAATCGCGTCCGTGACCACCTTCACCTCGATGCCCCTACTGTCTTTGGCAAAACCCTTGGCGAATGCCTCGACGGGTCGGAAGTTTTCAATAACGACGTCATTCGCACTCTCGATAATCCGATCGCCCAGCAAGGCGGCACCGCCATCCTCGGCGGCAATCTCGCGCCCGATGGAGCAGTCATCAAAACCTCGGCAGCCACCCCTGAATTTCTTCATCACAAAGGACCTGCCGTCGTCTTCAAAGACTATCCCGACGTCCAAAAACGCATCCATGATCCCGCTCTTGGCATTACTGAGAACCACGTTCTTATCATGCAGAACGCCGGCCCCATTGGGGCTCCCGGCATTCCCGAGTCCGGCATGCTCCCCATCCCGAAATACCTTCTCGAGAAGGGCGTACGCGACATCCTCCGCGTTTCTGATGCCCGCATGTCCGGCACTTCTTACGGCACCTGCGTTCTCCACGTCTCACCTGAAGCTGCGATTGGCGGACCACTCGCGCTCGTCGAAGATGGCGACCTCGTGGAACTCGATCTCACCAACCGAAACATCACCCTCCATGTGAGCGACGAAGAATTGCGAAAGCGCCGCGCCGCCTGGACTCCGCCCGAAAAGCACTACTCACGCGGATACGGAAAACTCTTTCAGGACGAAGTCACTCAAGCCAATGAAGGTTGCGACTTCCGCTTTCTCCACAACGATGGCTCCTGCACACCCGACCCCGGTATTCACTAACCATCAGGCGGCAAAAGCCCTGCCACTCCTTTCTAAAATTATGCAAACTTCACCAGTCACTCCTGGGCAGCTCAATTCCTCTGTCGTTGCCGTCCCACCATTGGCCCGAGATACTGATTTTAAAATCAACCGTGAGGAGAACGCCAATATCATTCGCCACATCGAGGCCGGAGGCATCTCCACGCTTCTTTACGGAGGCAATGCCAACTTCTACCACATCGCTCCCAGCGAGTATGCCAAGGCACTGGAAATCATCTCAACCGAGAGCGCGGACAACACTTTAGTCGTCCCATCCGTTGGCCCCGCTTACGGAACCATGATGGATCAAATTACCACCCTTCGTGACTTCGATTTTCCTACCGTAATGGTCCTTCCTATGCAGGGCCTCACCACTGACGCGGGAGTGGCCTCAGGATTTCGTAAATTCGTCGAAACCCTCGGAAGGCCTGCCGTCCTTTACATAAAGTTCGAGGGATATCTCGAGCCAGAAACCGTTGCCGGGCTCGTTAATGCCGGCCTCGTTTCATGGATCAAATACGCTATCGTTCGCGAAGATCCCGCGCAGGATAACTACCTCTCCCGGCTCACCGAACTAGTCGACCCGCGCCTCATTGTGAGTGGTATCGGGGAGCAGCCCGCCATCACCCACCTGACCAAATTTCAAATCAACGGCTTCACCTCCGGCTGTGTTTGTGTTCGGCCCGATCTCTCCCAAAAGATGCTCACCGCCATCAACGGCGGCCAGCTCGACCTTGCTGAAACCATCCGAGGAACTTTCCGCCCGCTTGAAGATCTCCGCAATGAGATCAACCCCATCCGAGTTCTTCACGAAGCTGTCACTGCTGCCGGTATTGGCCAAACCGGCCCCGCCCTCCCCTTGCTCAGCTCACTCGATCCAAGCGATGCCGCTCGGGTAGGAGAATGCGCGCGAGAGCTATTAAGTTTTGATTCCTAATACTAGAAGATAATCATGAGGCGAGGAGCTAGTTGTCTTAAACTTAACATTCCATCCGGAGTGACCTCCGCGATCTGATCTAGTAAAACCTAAATCCTCTGTCGGTTGAAAAACATCAAATTGGGGTGCCCGATCTCGGGCAACTTCATCCTAGCATTCTCGATCTCCTTATGACGGAGATGGCGATCATGCTACCAAAAAGGTGAAATAAGGATAAGACTCTTCTTGGCAGACACATCTGCTTACCAGTCCGTGTCATTGGGCGGAAGCAAGATACATTTTGGCCCTCGCCCCAATACCCAAAAACAAAAAATTAGAGCTTGTGGCCCCCAACTACACAACATCTATATAATCGAACTATGGTCAAAAATCTTTCGGTAGTTGCATTCATAACAGCGGTAAACGCCAATGCGAATTTGGTTGGGCATTGGCTTTTTGATGAAGGAGAAGGGACAGTGTATGCTGACTCGTCAGCCAACAAAAATGATGCCATCATTGCCCTATCACCAATTTGGTCGACCGATGTTCCCACCACCAGATTTGAAAATCCCACCTCCCTTGATTTAGATGGTGCGAGTCAGTTTTTGAACACTCCATTCCCCGGGATCGGCGGCAGCGCGGCCCGAACAGTTTCGGTATGGGTCAAAACCACAACGATCAACAATCATGGAATCGTGGCTTGGGGAAATTCGATATCCAACGGAACCAAGTGGCACGTCCGGCTCAACGACAACGCCGCCAACGGACCCGTTGGCGCGGTTCGCACCGAGACCCAGGGCGACTTCACCATCGGCAGTACTCCCATCAACGATGGAAATTGGCACCACTTGGCGAGTGTCTACCCGGAAGGCGGAGGTGAATTAGGCACGGTCATTCACTACATCGATGGAGTGGCTGAAACACCGGGCGGTAACGGAGGATCGACCCAGCCCGTCGATACCAGTATCATTGTCGATCCAGTCACAATTGGCCGGCGAACCCAAGGAACCACTATGGGATACTTCCCCGGACAACTCGATGATGTCCGTATTTACGACCGGGAATTATCTGCCGAAGAAGTCGCACAATTGTCCGCTGCCGCACCTACCCCCGACGGACTGGTTATGCACTTCCCGCTTGACGAAGGGAATGGAACTCTTGCCGAAGATCTCGGGAGCGGAGACAACGATGGCACTCTCATCGCCCCCGCCCCCATCCCACCAACCTGGAGCGATGATGCCCCCGATCACCTCACCAACTCCCTCATTTTTGCAAATAACAACGATCTTCTTTATACCGACTACGCTGGCGTTGGTGGCACTACCTCCCGATCGGTCACCTTTTGGTTTAAGACAGGATTAAATTTCGACAATGGCATCATTGGATGGGGGGATGCATCATTAGATGGCCTCAAGTGGCATGCCCGCCTCAATACGTCCGCCGCTGACGGCCCGGTCGGCGCGCTGCGCCTCGAGATACAAAATGGCAGGACAGTTGCCACCACTGCTGTGAATGATGGACAGTGGCACCATGGCGCCATTGTCTTCGAAGAGGATGCCGATCCTGACATCTCGGACGTCGTCTTCTATCTCGACGGTGAACTCGATCCCGTAAACTTTCTCACTTCGGTTCCAATCAATACCATAAACACAGGAGGCCCCTTAGCCGTCACCCTAGGTGGGCGCCTACAAGGAGCCGCAGTCCGTGGCTTTGAAGGTAATCTCGCAGACCTCCGCATTTACGACAACGGATTAACCCAAGAAGAAGTGAAAGATATCATGGCTGGTGGAATGACCGGTGGTGGAGATCTTGCCATCACTTCGATTGAATACACTCCAGGAGATCCGGGAAATGCCACCCTTACCTGGCAATCAAAGCCGGGCCGGGCTTACCGGATCGAATCCAATC
This sequence comes from Akkermansiaceae bacterium, assembly GCA_039768565.1. Classification (GTDB taxonomy): domain Bacteria; phylum Verrucomicrobiota; class Verrucomicrobiia; order Verrucomicrobiales; family Akkermansiaceae; genus SW10. Next base: position 13,610 of record JBDNAG010000057.1, read on the forward strand.
CGGACCTTGAAGGTATTTGGAAAGAAGAAGTCGATTTTTGGGAATCGCAGGGCAGCACTACCAGCTACACCATCACCGGAATTTCAACGGGCACCCCAAAGCTCTTTTTTCGGGTCATCGAAGAATAGAAGCCTAGGTCGTCCAACCACGCGCCTTCGCTTAAAATTCAGCCGTTTCTCGCGTGCACTTACCATCGTCAGATAAACATTATATCATTTCCAGTGGCCGCTTACCGATAGATCTTTTACTTTTATCACACGTTTAATTTACCCCAACGGCCTAGCTTCATGCACATCGCCCGCGTCCTTCTTGTTTTCCTTATCTCGCTCCATTTCGTGGATGCCAATGAGGTCTTTTTCAAAGATCATTGCTTCAAGTGTCACGGACCTAAAAAACAAAAAGGCAACCTCCGCCTCGATACCCTTCCTTCCAATTCCGACGACTGGCAAATCATTCTCGAAGTTCTTGAAAACGGCGACATGCCTCCAAAAAAGGAACCCCGCCCCGACACGGTGGCTCTTAGCAAGACCATCGCCACCTTAACCGACTCTCTTCTCAGAAAAACCGAGCCACCCATCGCGCTCCGCCGACTCAATCGTATCGAATACGAAAACACCGTGCGCGACCTCCTCGGCATAGACACTCCCCTCGGCGAACTCCTACCCGAGGACGGAAAAGTGCAGGGATTCGACAATGTCGCGGATGGCCTCAGCCTCTCCTCAATTCTCATGGAACGCTACCTCGAGGCGGCCGACGCTGCATTCGAGTCAACCATCCGCCGCATTCCTCCCCTCGCCGCCAAAACCCGACGCACCAAGGTCGTCGAGAATAAAGAGAACCAGGATTCCTTCACCAAAAAGAAAGGCGGCGTCATCAAGGCCCACGACTCCTTCGTCAAGTTCACCCCCGGATGGCCGCCCGTCCGCATCGATGAAGTGCATCCCATCGAAGACGGCGACTACCGCTGCCGCATCGCCGTTTGGCCAAACGATCCCGGCGATCGCACCCTCGCCACCGCCATCTATGCCGGTCCACTTTTCGGTCCTGGGAAGCGCCGCTTCATGGGAATGTTCGATGTCACCGGTACACCCCAAAATCCACGTATTATCGAATTTAAAGCCTTCCTCAAAGAAGGCGAAACCCTACATATCGTTCCCTGGGTTTACCCCGATCACGTGACCTGGCGTGACAAGCACGAGAAACGCCCCGGTATAGGCGTAATGTGGGTTGAAACACGCGGCCCTCTCGATCAAGCCTTCCCATCCAAAGCTCAAAAATCCCTCTTTGGAAATCCCGACTCCATCACCCTCGAGCCCGGCATCCCATTCTGGATGCGCCACCGCAAAGACGTCACACTTCACAACGTCTCTTCCACCACTCCTAAAACCGACGCCGAACGCATCATCCGCGATCTTGTTCCACGCGCCTTCCGCCGTCCCGTCCCCAAGATAACTGCCGATCCCTACGTCAAACTCACCCTCGACCGACTCACTCGAGGCCGCACCTTCGAACAAGCCGTCCGCGCCGGCGTTACCGCTGTTCTTTGTTCCCCTCAATTCCTCCTCATTAACCGAGAGGAGCAACCTGACGACTACACCATCGCCTCTAAGCTCTCGTATTTCCTTTGGTCATCCATGCCCGACCAAGAGCTCCTTGACCTAGCTGCTGCCGGCAAACTCGCCGACCCCAAAGTCCGCCACGGCCAAGTCGAACGTATGCTCAGGGATCCCAAACGTGAACGCTTCTTGAAGAACTTCACCGGCCAATGGCTAGACCTTAGAGAGATCGAATTCACCTCGCCTTCCAAAAAACTCTTCCCCGAATTCGACCCCATGCTTCAGGTATCGATGATCCAAGAAACCGAGGGTTTCTTCCGCCACCTCCTCGAGAATAACCTTTCCGTCTCAAACTTCATCGACTCCGATTTCACCATCCTCAATGAACGTCTCGCCCGACATTATGGCATCGCCGGCATCAGGGGACACGAGCATTCCAAAGTCGTCAAAATCCCCGACGATTCTATCCGCGGCGGTCTTCTTACCCAGGCCAGCATTCTAAAAGTGACTGCCAACGGTACTAACACTTCACCCATCCTACGCGGCGCGTGGATCCTCGATCAAATCTTCTCCAAACCCGTTCCGCCCCCGCCCCCCGGCATTCCCACCGTCGAGCCTGACATCCGCGATTCCATCTCCATCCGCGACCAACTCGCCAAACACAGCGCCGACGAATCCTGCGCCCGCTGCCACGACCATATCGACCCACCCGGCTTCGCTCTTGAAATTTTCAATCCCATCGGCGGGGAACGCACTTGGTACCGTTCTCTGGGTGAGGGCAAACGAATTTCCAAGCGCGAACCCTACACCAAAGGCCCCAGCGTCGAAGGACACGGCACCTTCAGGAATGGCGCCTCTTTTGAAAGCTTCGAAAAATTTCGCCAACTCCTCATCGAGGATCAAGACCTTATCCACCGCTCTCTGACCAAAAAACTACTAGTCTATGCCTCCGGGCGACCCTTTACTCTCGCCGATCGACCCTCACTCGAGGAAGTCCTCGCAAAAACCAAACCAAACCCCGGCTTGAAAACACTAATTCAAGCCATCATCGAAACTGACATGTTCCTCCGTCGATAATTCCCTCGACCACCTAAACAATGAACCGCCGTCACTTCCTACGCTCCTCGGGCATCACACTTGGCCTTCCACTCCTAAACTCCATGCTCCCGACTTCCTTACGAGCCGCGGGGTCCGAAAAGGAGCCTGATATCAGACGCATGCTCTGTATTTGCTCGCCCCTCGGGATCCACACACCCTTCCTCTTTCCCCAGAAGGCAGGCCGCGACTACGACGTCACGCCTTACCTCGAACCTCTCCAGCCCCATCGTGAAAAATTCACAGTCATTTCCGGACTCATGCACCCTGATGTCGACGGTGGTCACTCGGCTGAAAAAAGCTACCTTACCGGCGCCGCCCACCCAGGCCAACCCAGTTTTAAAAATACCATCTCCATCGACCAATATGCCGCGGAACGAATCGGCCATCTCACCCGCGTTCCCTCCCTCTCTCTCTCCGCCAACAATACCGGTCTCAGCTACACCCGCTCCGGCGTTCGTATTCCACCCGAAACAAAACCATCTCGTCTCTTTGGTAAACTTTTCCTCGAAGGAAACGCGGAACAAAAAGCAGCCCGCATGCGGCAGATCAAGGATGGCCAAAGTATTATGGATCTCGTACTTGATCAAACGAAGAAGGTAACCCGTCACCTTGGCCGCGAAGATCACCAGACCCTTGATCAATACCTTACCAGCGTTCGAGAACTCGAGAAGCGACTCATCATTCAAGAAAAATGGGCGCATCTTCCCAAGCCAAAGGTAGACCGTGAGCCCGTCAGCGATGTCGAAGATCGCGCTGATTTCGTCAGCAACATGGAGCTCATGTATGAACTCATCTTTCTTGCTTTCCGCACCGACTCAACCCGCCTCGTCACCTTCTGCGGAGCAGGTGGCAACTACGTCCCAACCCTCAAAGGAGTCGATGAAGACTGGCACAATCTGAGCCACCACGGACGCGATCAGAAAAAAATTGAAAAACTCGCCCTCATCGAGCTCGAAGAAATGCGCCTCTTCGCTAATTTCATGTCACGACTCGATGAAGTCAAGGAAGGCGCCCACACTCTCCTCGATCAGACCGCTATCTTCAGCGGCTCCAACCTCGGCAACGCCTCTAGCCATAACAACAGTAACCTCCCCGTCATCGCCGCCGGCGGACGCTTCAAGCACGGCCAACACCTCGCCTTCAATCCCGAAGATCACAAGACGCCACCCCTCGCCAATCTCTTCACTTCCCACCTCCAGCACTTGGAGCTCGAAGCCGAAACATTTGCAAGTAGTAAAGGAACTCTCACCGGCTTGTAGGTCCAAAAATGGAGCCGCTTCACTCTCAGGCACCTTACCTTTTCGCGATTGCTGTATTATCTTCGCGTAGAAGACCGATATCGCTTTTGTTTTTGTAGCGGGACTGAAAGCTACTTGACGGGAAAAATTCTAATGGTCTGGTCCTTCTACCAGACATGCGTGAGCGATCAAATTCGTGATTAAAATAAATAGAGGTAGTCTCATTTATTGGGGTGACGATCCTGACTACACCAAATTGGATTAATTTCCTTTTTTCTGAGACGATTCAAGCGTCCAGATCTAGCGTTAGAGCTGATATCCTCTACATTCCTTCACTCGAAAGCCGTTACTCGTTTTCTATCGCGAAGCGATAAAACCGCTTTCCGTTTTCGAGTGGAATGCTGATCTCATTTGATCCATCACGCTTTGTCCAACTCGCAAAGTCATCGGTCTCTTCGATCGAGAAGCGAAGCTTCACACTGTTTTCACCAATATTTGGCTGAAGGAGAACGGAACCTAAACGGGCATCCTTCACCTCGTCGAGGGTAGGTCTTTCGTCCCTCTCTTGGATGGCAGTGTCGTATTCTTCGCGTGTTGGTCTGGAGTCACGTTGAGCGACTACTGAATCAAAAGCCGCTGTCGTTGGTCTGAGGTCCCGTTGCGCGACAACGATGTTGTAGGCATTTAAGGTTGTCAGCCCGTAGTCTGATGGATTTGAAATAACGCCATTTCGTCCTGTGATTTGGCCATTAAGAACCGCCTCTTGGTATGAACCTTCAAGATAGAACGTATCTGCCTCCTGAGAATTTGATAAGATTTCAGCTTCCTTGGCATCCGTGATCCCATCAGCGTCAGTATCAGCGAAACGCTCGTCCCTTTGAGCAACGAGATCAAGATATTCCTCTTCGCTGATGCGGCTATCACGTTGAGCAACCACTAGGTTGTAGGATGCTTGGCTGGTTAAATTGTAATTTGATGGATTGGTCGTCACTTCATTACTGCCCTGAGTTGTTGCGGTAGCGATAGCCTCATCGAGGGCACTTTGTAAGTAGAAGACAGTTTCTTCCTCGGAACTGGTTTGTATTTCCAGCTCCTTTTCGTCTGTCAACCCGTCCCCATCAGAATCGATGAATCGTGCGTCTCTCTCCTGGACGATTTGATCGTATGCCTCACGTGTTTTGAATTGATACACTTGTGGATTAGAAATCACATCCAAGCGGCCAGCCTGTTGGGCGTTGGCTTGGCCTAAGTCATAAGCATCTTGAAGATAGAAGGCGGTCACTTGTGACGCATTTGAACCGACTTCCTCTTCCTTGTGATCTGTGATTCCATCTCCGTCACTATCTACGAAACGAGCATCTCTCTCTGCGAGCAGAGATGAGTATACGGAATTAGGGGTCAGCTCGTAATTCTGAGGATTGGTTGTGACTTCACTACGCCCAAGCTCTCTCGATGTCACAACAGCACTATCGAGCGCTCCTTGCAGATAGAAAACCGTTTTGGTTTCAGGGTCGGTATTTAACTCCTCTTCCTTCGCGTCGGTTATTCCATCTAAGTCCGAATCTGTGAACAACGCTTCGCCAGTGGTAGCGAGAGCAAAGTCTGGCAGCTCAGAATCCGCCTGAGGCTCTATCCCAGAGGTCTTTGATTCCGCAAAGACGAAACTAAGAGGAACCGAATCAATAGAAAAAACAGTTTCTACGTTAGGATCCGTCTCAAGAGACGCTTCTATCACATCGGTTAAGCCGTCCTCATCAGTATCGAGGAAACGCTCGTTTCTCTGAGCAAGTATCGCATTGTAAGCGGTCTTAGTCGTAAGATCGAAGTTCTGGGGATTTGTGGTGACTTCATCACGACCAGTTTGGCGAGATTCAGCAACTGCATTTTCGTAAGCCTCATCAAGATAGAAGTTTGTTCTCTGTGAGGGATCGGTCGACATCTCAATTTCCTTTTGGTCAGTGATGCCATCGCCATCGGAATCAAGGAAGCGGCTATCCCGTTGTTCAATAATAAAGTCGTAAGCTTCTTTCGAAGTCAGGCTAAAGTTCTGAAGGTTTGCGAGAACTTCCTCAAGCGCCGCATCCTTCGCCCCCGTGAAAAGACTGTTGTATACGCTTTCAAGGTAAAACGATGTCTGTGTTGCTGCATCGGTTCCCAGCTCCAATTCTTTATCGTCCGTGAATCCGTCACCATCGCTATCAAGGAAACGATTATCACGCTGAGCGACAACAAGATCGAAAGCAGCACGAGTGATTAAATCAAAGTTTTGAGGGTTAGATAACACCTCATTTTGACCTGCTATCCGTGACTCCTGCAGTGCTTCTTGCTGGTTACCTTCAAGAAAGAAGCTCGTTTCTAAGTTTGGATTTGACTCTAACTCTTCTTCTTTAAGGTCAGTGATTCCATCACCATCACTATCTAGATAGCGAGCATTACGCTCAGCTAAAGCTGTATTATAAACCTCAGTTGTGGGGCGCGCATCGCGCTCGTTGATAACGGCGTTAAATGCTTCAAGTGTCGTAAGGCTGAAATTTTGCGGATTATCCGTCACTTCTCTTCGACCCTTTTGTCGTGCTTCATCCACTGCAGCGTCGAAAGCAGGACGGAGAATGTAGGCAGTCTCAAGTAGCGGGCTCGTTTCGAGTTCAGCTTCTTTAAAATCAGTAAGTCCATCACCATCAAAATCTATGAACCGTTGATCCCGCTCCGCGACTACAGCGTTATAATCGTCAAGCGAGACTAATCCATAACCGAAGGGGAAGACCATCACATCATTTCTTCCAACCTGGCGTGCCCCAGCAATAGCGTCATCAAACTCGGCGTTTTCCAAATAGAAAACAGTACCTTCACTCGGATTACTTTCCAAGCTGATCTCTTTAATGTCAGTGATACCGTCTCGGTCAGTATCTTCAAAGCGTGAGTCCCTCTGGGCAACTACCTGATTGTAGGCTTCCTCTGTCTTCAGATTGAAATTCTGCGGGTTAGAAAGCACCTCAAGGAGCGCAGCCTCCCTTGAGTTGTCAATCGCTGCCTCATACGACGCTTGGAGAAAATAAGTTGTTTCCGCTGCGACGTCCGACAACAGTTCGACTTCTTTCCTATCCGTAAGGCCATCACCATCACTGTCGAGAAAACGGGAATCCCGCTCTCTAATCGCCTGATTATAGGCGTCTAAGGAGGTGAGGTCGAAATTCTGGGGATTCGTGGTGACATCTGCCTGTCCCGCGATACGTGAATTATTCACAGCGAAATCGTAGGCATCCTTCAGGTAGAAAACGGTTACTTGATCGGAGTTTGTGCCTAGCTCAACCTCTTTCATGTCAGTAATGCCATCGGAATCACTATCCACAAACCTTGAATCTCGCTCAGCAACAACTATGTCGAATTCAGCTTTTGGAGTTAAGCTATAAGCACCAGGCTCTGCGGTGACATCCGACTGACCAGCTATTCGGGAGTTCAAAACCGCAGTGTCATAGTCATCTTTGAGGTAGAAAACGGTTTCTTCCTCAATGTCAGTTTCGAGCTCAACCTCCTTGAGGTCGGTAATCCCATCAGCATCCGTATCAACGAAACGCGAGTCACGGTCAGCAACCACCGCATTATATTGTTCAGTACGAGTTAAATTGTAGGTAGCTGGTGCGCTTGTGACTTGATTCCGACCAGCCTGAAGTGACTGGGCAATCGCAAAATCATAAGCATCTTGAGGATAAAAAACGGTCGCTTCGTCCGAGTCTGTCCCAAGTTCTACTTCCTTAATATCGGTAATACCATCCCCGTCTGAATCAACAAAACGCGAATCCCGCTCAATGACGGTCGCCTGATATGTACTGCTTAATTGGCTGAAATCTCTTACGATCTCCTCGAGGCTTGTGGAAACATTCGGATCTAGCTTAAGACTGATCTCGCCTAAATCACTGATGCCATCGCTATCAGTATCAGCAAGGAGAGGATTTGTGAGGTAGACGGTAACTTCCTGTAAATTCGTTAAACCATCGGAATCTATATCATCTTCTCCATCAAGGATGCCGTCTCCATCTGTGTCGTCAACGACTGGGTCTGTCTCGGTGAGAGCAAGCTCTGCTCCATCCGAAAGGCCATCATTATCGGTATCAGCAACAACGGCATCGGTTGGACCATTCACTTCTTCCAAGTCAGACAACCCGTCAGAGTCAGTATCAGCGAGTTCAAAGTTAGTTCCTAAAATATTTTGTTCACGATAATCAGATAGGCCATCTCCATCAACATCGCTGAAGACTCGATAAACAAATGAGTATTCTGTGGAGCCGGTATCATTGGTGACAACGACTTTCCAAGTGCCATTTTCAGTTGTATTTCCTGTGAGATTAATCACAGGCCCACTTCCCCCAGAACTCGAAGGATAATTAATATCATTAAGACTCCATTGATAAGAGAAGTTGAATGGAAAGCCATCTATCGGTGTCACGTCGATACTAAGACCCACCCCTTCCCCGGGTTCATACAAATCCTCAAGCGCGCTGCTTAGAACCGGAGCGAGAGGCTCCCTCACAGTAGTCAGTTGGATAGCCTTTTCAAAAGTCACTCCAAGTCCGGTATCAACGTTAGTGATAAGATCGCCAACGATGAGTGACTCTTCCGTTAACGAACTACTTATAATACTAATATCCGCGGCTCCTAATCCGAGTATATTCTCAGTTCCAAAAGTCAGCCCAGAGTCGAAGATCGCAAAATCAGTGGACGTCGAAAGAGAAGGTCCGTCTCCGATCACGATATAGATATTCTCTCCAACTGGATAAGTTGTTGTTCCTTCAGGGATGGGTGCCGATCTTTGGATATCAAAAAATCCAGGAGCGATGCCATTGAACGAGCTTTGGCCCTCACCGAAAATCTGAAAATCATCGAAGCCGCTAAAAGGGCCAGGGATACTCGAAAACGTTCCTGCGGCGACAAAACCAGAATCTCCTTCAATCGATGTTCCTGTATTATCTAAAATTGGAACAGCCGTTGAATCGGCGAGATTAATATTGGTAAGGGAAACAGTAAATGCCGAGGCCGAGACAGCCAGCAGCGGAAATAAAGCTAATTTGAGAAAGTTCATTAGAATTTTTGAAACGGATTGTTGCTTATACAAAGGCTCTCTAACACGATCGTGAGTCTTTCCGGATTGACGTTCTAGAAGATCAACCCGTTACAATTTCATATTGATCCTGTTATAATTTATAGAAAGCAGAATATTTTAGGTTAGCGATTTTATCTCGGGAGTTCATAAGTCACTTGTTAATAGTATTTTATGTATTGGCTCATCCTTAATCAGTGGAACCAGAAACTCCACAACGAGGAAGGCATCAGAATGGTTGGGTCAACAACGTCGTGCTTTTTTAGTGAAGAATCCGATCTGCCTCTGGAAATCTATGGTTGGAAGCTAGAACATCAGGATGAATTCGAGCTCAATGATGAAGTCGATAAAATCACCTTTATCTCAAAACTGCTGAAAGATACGAACCCGAATACATCTACCGAATTGCTCACCCGTTTCTGGCATCGTTCTTTGTATCCGATCCTCTGTTTTAGCGCCCCAGCCGTGATGATTGGCCATTTCGTTTTCTTCGGAGCAACAGATAACGACGCTATCCAGCATTAAATTTGCCGCCTCCTCTTGCTCTTTTCCATTCTGTTCTTTTTATCACCTACTATCAGGCAAAGGAAGAAAGGGCTTCATTGATCAAGTTCATCTCCGCTCTGTGTTTCCTTTCGGTGGCTTGTGCAGCGAAGCTCCATAGTCTTGTAGCATCCAAGCAACCTGAGGCTTCCCAAAGTTCGAGGGAAGATTAAGCTCTCCTTTATGCCAAATAAAAAACGGCGACTGTTTCCAGCCGCCGTTTAGGGAAAATTAAGTCAATAGAGCAACTTACATCCGCTTACGCTTCAGTCGGAGCATAGCTTCGGACTTGGCGATGACGACTTGCAAAGCTGCCATTTCGTCGTGGTCGACATTCTCGCCGGCAAGTGCCTCTTGAGCTCGCTCCATTGCTTCTTCGACTTTGCTTTCATCAATCGCATCTTCGCCGATGGCGAGGTCGATCAGAACTGAAACCTTATTGTCAGCGACTTCGACAAATCCCTCACCAACGGCAAGCTCTTCGATCTTGCCATCCTTGAGATACCGCAGTTCTCCAGGAGAAAGAGGTGCCACCAAAGCGGCGTGCATGCTCAAAATTCCCATCTCACCCTCGCTACCCGGAAGATAAACATCATCCACAGTGTCAGAGAAGATGGTCTTCTCCGGAGTCACGATGTCGAGTTGGAAGGACATTGGAATTTAATCTAAAATTAAGAATTAGCCTTTGTCGACTGAGTCGATGCCCGCCTTCATGTAGAAGTTGGACTCGGGAACACTGTCATGCTTTCCGTCGAGAATCTCACCGAAGCCTTTCACGGTCTCCTCGATAGTGCAGAGCACTCCAGGAACGTTGGTGAAGATCTCAGCCACGTGGAAGGGCTGGGTAAGGAAACGCTGAATTTTACGAGCGCGGAACACGGTGAGCTTGTCCTCGTCGGAAAGTTCATCCATTCCAAGAATCGCAATGATGTCCTGAAGATCTTTGTAGCGCTGAAGCACGAGCTGGACGCCACGGGCAACCTTGTAGTGCTCTTCGCCCACGATCTCGGGAGCAAGTGCTGCCGAGGTAGAAGCAAGAGGATCAACCGCCGGGAAAAGAGCCTGCTCCGCAAGAGAACGCTCAAGCACCACAGTCGCGTCAAGGTGAGCGAAGGTGTTGGCGGGTGCGGGATCGGTCAAGTCATCCGCAGGAACATAAACAGCCTGAATGGATGTAATCGATCCCTTTTTGGTAGATGTGATTCGCTCCTGAAGTCCGGCCATTTCCTCAGAAAGAGTCGGCTGGTAACCCACCGCCGAAGGCGTCCGGCCAAGAAGCGCTGACACCTCGGAACCAGCCTGAGAAAATCGGAAAATATTATCAACGAAGAGAAGAACGTCAGAGTTATCCTCATCACGGAAGTGCTCGGCCATGGTAAGGGCAGAAAGCGCAACACGGAGACGAGCACCCGGAGGCTCGTTCATCTGTCCGTAACAAAGCGCCACTTTGGATCCATCGGCAAGAACAGGGTTTCCGTTTTCATCGAGCTTGGGATGACCATTTGGGTCCTTCTCACAAGAAATAACACCGGACTCAATCATCTCCCAGTAAAGGTCGTTACCCTCACGAGTTCGCTCACCAACACCGGCGAAGACGGAGTAACCACCGTGTGCTTTCGCAATGTTGTTGATAAGCTCCATGATAACCACGGTCTTACCCACACCAGCACCACCGAACA
>JBDNAG010000058.1:0-10424 GCA_039768565.1 Akkermansiaceae bacterium
GAAAAGCTGGTGCCGATGACATGATGATGGGCACACTGCGCAAATCGGGCGAGAGTCGTATCATTGGCGTCAGGTAAAAGTGCTACGGTAAAGTAGCCCTTTGAAGAGACGTTCATGAAAGTCTCGGTTTTTAGTCCAGCCCAACCCGATTCCTCCGCCCCATAGATGCCGTAGTGATTGCCCCTGACCGTAACACCGATGGTCGTATCACCTTCTTTGCCGCTCCAAACCACAGGCTGATGCACAAATTTAAGAACCGCGCTTCCACCAGCAATACGATTAAAAACATAAGGACTTCCGTGCCCAAGGGTGGAACGCAGAAACGATTCTCCTCTCCGAAACTCAGCGGTAATGAACCAGTCGGAATAATCAGCAAGCCGGGCCTCGGGAAAATCAGAAACCTCGGAATGTGAAATCACAAAATCTCCTGTTTTGCCAATTCCTCCTCCCATGATATGTCCCCCCGCACCCACAATTCCAGAACCTGGATAGGCGACGGCGAGCCCTTGCTCATGGCAATTCATGGCGAGCGGGTGAGGAAAAAGGTTTTGAGAAAATTTTTCCCAAACCAGAGAACTCCACCATTGGTTGGTTGGAGTAGCACCCTGAACAGTATCCGCCGAAAAAATTGTCTTAGGAAGAGGTTCGCAATCCGCAGGGCGAATCAGGGAATAACTGCCATTCCCGACTTTCACGCCATCAGCTTGGACCGGATGATTTACAAGAAACGAAGCCGAAAAAGTGACTTGAATAATACGAGAAAACAATCGAATACCTTGCTGCTTCATATGATTAAAAATTTGAGCCACGGATGTCTGACTCTGGAATGAGAATCACGCCCAAAAGCTCATCAGTCAAACCGACTTTGCATAATTTTGCATTATTTTCGCTCTTTGATTATACTGTTTCTTGCCATGCAGCATCAGGGTGACCATGTTCTCCCGGCCGATCGGCGAAGATCTGAATTAATGCCATGCCCAGAGTGAACCAAAAAGCGATTGCTGACAAACTAGGGATTTCCCGCGCCACCGTATCCCGGTGTTTCACAAATCATGCGGGCATTAACGCGACCACCCGCGCCAAGGTTTTCCAGCTCGCAGCGGAGATGGGCTACACCCACCAGGAGTCACGCAGCCCGGCAATGAAACAGGCACGAAAAAAAGTGAATTTCAACGTTCTCATCTGCAGCGACACCGAAGAATACTTCAGGGAAGATTATAAAAGTCCGGGTGAGCAAATCCTTGTTGGCGTATCTGAATTTGCTCAAGCCCATGGGGTGGATGTCGACGTTGATTTCATTCCTCCTTCGGCCATCAGCCTTGATGATCCGGCCTTCGCGAAGATCAAGAGCCTTAAGTCCCGGAAGAATCGCGGTGTTCTTCTCATCTACCCTTTTGCCGACGCCATCATCAACGAGCTCTCCATTCAACTGCCTATCGTTTCACTCGTGGACCAACTTGAACACGAGTCTATTGATTGCGCGGATGTTGATCACAACTCGGGCATTTCCATGGTGATTGATCAGCTTATCGCTAAAGGACACAAGCGCATTGGGTTCTACACCCGTGAATACGCCATTGCTGCCAGTTGGTCCTTTCGACGTTACAGCGCCTTTGTTGAAAAAATGGCGCGAGCGAAACTCAAGGTCTCGAACCGTGACATCATCGGAGTCTTCCCCCGCACGTTTGACTCCGTCATCGGGGGGATCGACGAGGCGCTCGAAAGAACCAAGGATGGCGTGACCGCTTGGGTTTGCGCAGCCGATCACCAGGCCTATGACCTCATCGATGGATTGCAGAACCAAGGCCTTGAGATTCCCAAGGACGTTTCTATTACCGGCTTTGATGGTATTCAGTTAAGCGATAATCGTCCGGCGCTAACCACGATTGATATCCCCTTCCGTGCCATCGGAATGACTGGAGCGGACAGGCTGGCCTCTCGAATCCGCCAACGCTTTGGCGGAAGCCAAAGCGTCTATATCAGCGGAAAGCTAATCGAAGGCGAAACGGTGGCACCTCCAAAGAGCTAGCCTTCGCCGCGACGTTTCTCGAGTTCGACCGCAATTTTTTCAACCTCGTCGTCGCTGACATTGTAGGCAAACAGCACGAGTCCGGAGACGATGGTAAGCACTCCGGGGAAAACAGAAAACATCAGGAGGATTCCATTCGATGATTTAGCAGCCTGTACTACGTTCGCCTCATATTCATAGTAGCTCAGGAGGATTCCAACGGACCACCCACCGAGAGCCAAGCCCGCCTTCTGAACAAACATTGCCGAGGCAAAGGTTAACCCAGTGATGCGACGACCAAATTTCCACTCACCATAGTCTAAAATATCAGTGTATATCGACCAAACCAAAGCTGGCATCGGCCCAGCCACAAACGCAGTCAGGAGGTTGAGCCAAAAAATCATTTGGAAATCGGTTGCCGGAACAAAATAGAAAGCGATCACCGTCGCCGCATTTGCCATCGTCAAGATGATCAGCGAATTTCTTTTCCCAAACATTCGGATCATTGGCTTGGTTAGGACGAGTCCCAACACCAACGCCATCGGGGCTGTCGCGTAGAAAATGGCCATCCGGTCGAAGAAATCGAACAAGATCTTTTCCTCACTGAGTTGCGCCACGTATTTCAGATATGGATAAGTAATCCCCCATCGCATCCCCGAGAATGCCAGCGTAATGAAGGCCACGAGAAGCATCACCAGCAACGGTCTATTCTTGCGAAGCAATACAAAATCTCTCTTAAAATCTTGGGCATCTCCAGCCGGGGGTGGAATACGTTCCTTCGTGGTAACGAATGTGTAGAGAAACAAGATCGTTGCCAGAACGGAAAACACTGCCATAGCGCTCCGCCAAGCTTCAGGTGAATTGCGCCCACCAAAACTAGAAAGCATCGGGAACAAAGCCCAACCAATGATTACCTGCGCGATAAATGCCCCGGCAAATCGATAGTTCGAAAGTGATGTTCGTTCAGCGGGATTCGCAGTCATCGTTCCCATCATCGAAGAATATGGGACGTTAATCGCAGTGTAGACGGTCATCAGGGCGATGTAAGTTACATAGGCAAATATCAGCTTTCCAGTCGGATCAAAGTCAGGCCCAAGGAACGCTAAAAAACCAATCAATCCATATGGAATAGCAATCCATAAAAGATAAGGACGATACTTTCCAAATCGAGTCTGTGTGCGATCAGCCAAGCCGCCCATGATTGGGTCAGTGATCGCATCCCAAATCCGCGCAACTGCGTAGAGTGTCCCGACAGCAGCCGGGTTTAAGCCCATAACATCGGTGTAGTATGTGATCAGGAAAGCATTGACGATATGGAAGACAAAATTTGAAGCGGTGTCGCCAAGACCGTAACCGACTTTTTCTTTCGTCGAGAGCGTTTGAGAAGTTTCAGAGGACATAAGAAGTCAGGATTATGAGATGAGCCAGCGGGAAGGAATTTGCACGATCACCTTCGCGACCGTTCCCCGATTGAACAGAATGCTTGAGCTGGTCTCGATGTCGAGAACACCGTTCGAAAATACTCGTTCCCGACCATCATTGCCAATGATCATCGCCTTTGGTTCTTCGATATCATCGCAAGATTCGTATTTCAGAGGAACGCGGGCATGAGTGAAAGTAAGAGGGCCGTCCACAAGCTCTGCGGCCCGGAGAAGATGGGGTCGAAAGCTCAACCTCCCATCTTCAAAATCAACACCCAACTCGCCCAGTCGGCAGAGAAGACCTTCTTTGACCTGCCCGGTCAAGCCGGGCTGTTGGGCTCCCCTCTCACCCTGACTGTGAGAATAGGGTTCGGCCGGAAAAGCTCCATAGCTTTGCGGAGTCTGACGGAAGCCCAATCCCCGCTGAACGGAATAATAGGCAGCGGCGGCCCGCAATTTTAGTTCGCTACTGGATTCATCATTCCGAGATACGGCCAAGGCGACCTCCTGCGCTGCCAGCATCAGTTTGGAAACCATGTGCCAATAGACGCAGCCCAAACCTTCATAACCAAACATGGAACCACTTCGCCCGGTAAATGAATGATGAGAGAAGACCTTTTCATAAAGAGTTTCGATTGCGGTCCAATCTTCGGGAGCCAGCCCCTCGATCTCCTGTAAACGATCTGCCAGCGCATATCCATTGACCAGATTTTCATCAAATCTCCAAGCTCCCGTGCCATCTTGATAAACCAGTCGTTCATCCCCTTTATCGGCCATCGCGGCCAGAAGATGATTGCATCGAATATCTGTATCATCGATGCGATTGAGTTCATCAAACCCGGCGAGTTCACGATCAGGATACAAAAGATAAGTTGGGTGGCGCTTCGAGCGCAGGTCACTTTCAGACATCTTCTCAAGCAAACTCACTGCGGCTTCGTTTTCGAGGAGACCTGAACTCAGAATTGCCACCTGACCCTCCAGCATCAGCTGAAGGTTTTGAACTTTCATTTCAGTATTTCCCGGGCGTGCGTCCAACACATTGTAGGAATGCCAAAGCCCGTCAGGTCTGCGGTTTGATCTCAAGACGCTCTCGACCGCTCCGATTGCGAAAGTCAAAAAGCCCACTAGTTGGGATGGCTCCAAATTGCTCTGCTGACAAATTTCCGCCCTCACCGAATCACGGTATTCTTGCATCACAAGACCATTGGCTCGCGCCAAAGTAAATCGATCGGTGTCCGAAATAGGATCGCCCTGCTGCCAGCGGGGATCCGCCAACGCGTCAGACAGTTTTAAGACGGCTTGTTGAGTCGCTTGGGAAACAGAAAAACCAGAGACGGCCAAGGATTTAACCGACCGCTTTAAGAACCTCAAGTAGCGCAAAAGATATCCCGCGGTCACCACCGAAAGACCATTCCCTGCGAGGGCATTGTTGGCATCGTTCCACTCGGGCTTTTGAGTATTCATCCAAATACCCCCTTCTGGAATCAACTGTCCAAGCTTGGCCATTGCCGGAATCAGCAATTTTTCAACCAACCCAACCCGGACGAGTTCGCCTGACTCGTCACGAAGAAGCAATCCGTCCCCTCCCATCGTCTCCTTACGCGCCATGAGTTTGTCATGACGCTCTTGGTCAAACTCCACGGTATCACGGGGATCGGCAAGGGTCTTCTCCCAGCTCGCAAGACGGTATGGCACATCTGCAAAGACGAAATTAGAATTGTCTCCCGAGCCAAGGAATCTAGGATCGATCTTTGCTTTGAGCTCCAAAAATTTCAGAAGATAAATGATCTGATGATCGCCCCAGTATCCAATCGATACCCATGGATCTTCCGGATCAGGAACTTCCCAATCAACTCCGGACGAAGTCACACGATAAGGATTAAAACCATCCACCGTGGAGGCATTGAGGAATCTGGAAATAAATCCATCGAGGAAAACCGGATAGCTCCAGGCAAGCGCCTCCCAATTCTGAAAAATATCCCGCCAGTTCCCCTCGTAATGATGCACCGGCCGACCTTTTTCATCGTGAAGGCGGATGTTGAACTTGTTCCAGGGACGGCTCGGATCACCATGACGGCGACCGAGGACAAGGGGCAGGTATTCCGTCGAGAGGCGCATCAAATCCGGATCCCCCAGCTCTCGTGACTGCATCATGATCCAGTCCCGCTCAAATGATTCGGGAAGAGCCAAGAGCCACTCCTGGTGTCTCTCTACCAGCTGGTGATTGTTCTCCGACAAGAAGTGGTGAAACTGGTCCCGGGAAAGAAGCGATCCGTTCTCAGGAAGCCCGCCACGCAGTAAATTACAAAGAGTGTTGTGATAATGATAATGGGAGGAATCGCGATCAGCACTCTGCTGAAATCCGTCTACCGACTCGGCCATTTCACGCAACCTTTTGCGACCCTCTTCCAGATCATTTTCCACCGCCGCCAATAAGCTTGCTTCATCACGTAACGAATCGACCAGGTTCCCCACCTCACGATGAGTCTGTTCGATTTCAGCGACCATCATCCATTCCTTTGACTCTCCGGCCGATAATTCCATATTCGCTCCCAGAAAAAACGCCCCGCGCTTTCCACGGGATTTAACACCGTTCCCCGCGACAGATCCGTCTTTCAAAAACTGCTCGGCATCCCGGCGAGACAAAAAAGGTCGCGCCTCGGAAAAGCCGGAGGTCCAGACCGTCGTCGCCTTCAAGCTCTCTAAAGGAATCGGAGCGTCAACGATCCCCGAAGCCAGTCGGTGAATCATCAAGCGCCCTTCGCAGCAAACTTCACTCATCTTGTAAGCATCGGCCAAGCAGCTTAAATCCAAATGCAAGCGCTGGCTCACCCCTGATACCTGCAAGTCCTGTAAACCGTCCACGATTCTAAAACTTCTTCCTTCTTCACCCTCGTTGGTAACTTCCACCTTGCGCACGAAGCCAAATTTCCCGGAAAGCTGCCAATGATAGCTGAAACGAAGATTCAGCCCGTCATGCCACTCCTCAAAGATCAATTCCTCGCCGAGGAAGCTTTTCAAAAGGCGCCTTCGAACCGGGGCGGTATGAATGGAGGTTGGCCAGAAGGGATGCCAGATTTCACCTTCACACTCGATCACTGTGAATGGGCCGGTTGCATTCCAATTCCCTAGGATTTTGTCGACCGTCAGATATGGGAACAGTGCTTTCTCCGGATTCTCGCGCCCAGCACTCAGAGAACCATTACTGCTGCAAAACAGCCATTGATTTGTGACCGTCGCCACACTAAGAAAGAAGGGATCGAAGCCCTCAAGATAATCAATTACCGCAAATTCCCGCCCATCTCGAATCTCCCATTCATTGACCTGATCGAATTGGATACTTTGGTTCATTTCTCTAGTTTCAAGGGTAAGAGTCGGAGGTGTCATTAGAGGAATTTTGATGTCGTATTCTCAACAAACTCCCAGTCAACCGCTAACGGGAAGCGTCATGTAACTTTATGCAACATAAATCGCCCATGGTCGTGGACAAGCGAAATCTCGAATTATGCAAAGTAATGCAACTTTTTAGAGTTTACCCTTGCCGTATGATCGATCAAAGACTTCATTCGTTAAGTTAACGATTAAGAATCACCTCATGAAACCCATCCCAAAAATTCTCGCACTCAGCGCAACCCTGCTCGTCCAACCTGCCTCAGGCGAACTCTTTCCGAATGGTGATTTTGAAAACTCCAGTTCCATGTGGGAGGAAGTTTCCGGCGGCGGAAGTTACTCTTTTGAATATCCGACGACTGGCGGAAACAATGATGGTTACGGCATCATCGATCACAGTGCCGCTAATGGCGGTTTTGGAATCTGGGTTGGAAATGATGGTCAACCTATCACTCTTGCTTCCCTCAGCCTTGAAGCAGGATCCACCTATGACTTCACCATGGACATGCTCCTCCTCTCTGGAGCCAACATTGGAGGCTTAAAACTCGACTTCACCAACGGAGGCGAAAACGCCGGCTCAACCGGCGACATTCGCAACGATCTTATTGGCGAAGGATCCACATGGGAAACCTACTCATTTCGCATCGCAATCCCTGAAGGAGTCGACGGTTTCAAAGTGGTTCCACTTTGGGGCATCGACTCCGTGGTTGGATTTGATAATATTGGCTTCGACCCCAACGCAATCGAGCCACCGGTCGAGCCACCGGTCATTGAACCGGGCAGTGCTCCTCAGGTCACTGAAGGCAGTCTCGTAACATGGGTCCCTACCAATACTGAAAAGTTTCACCAACCTCAGTCCTCACAAGACGGGACGGTTTGGAACGACCTCGGCCCTGCCTTCCCTGGAACCGACACCACTACGATCCTCGATCCAGCAAACGCCGACTTCTATCGCGTCCTCGAAAAAGACCCTGAAGGCGACGAAGCCCTCATCAATGGTGATTTTGAACTTGCCGATCCAGCCAACCCCGATTGCCCCGAAAACTGGGGGTGTATTGCCTCTCCTGGTGGAATCGCAGCACGTATCAATACCGATTCCTTTTCAGGGAGTGGATCAATCCGGCTTGCCGTTCAAAATGACGAAGCCGGTGCTCCAAACAATGTCTCGTTCCAGCAAAATCTCGGTGCTGCTGGAGGCTCCGTCACTCCGGGTGAATCATACACTTTCTCTTTCTACGCCAAGCAAATCAGCTCCGGAGTAAGTTATGTGCAAGGTTACAAGATCGTTTGGTTTAACGCTGGCGGGGCTCCCACGGGGCAGGAATTCTTCCAACCAAACTTCAGTGGCGGAGATGGCGTCTGGCTGAAAACCTCGGCCACCAACCTCGTCGCCCCCGCCGAAGCTGTCAGTGCCTTTATCGAATTTTTCGGCGTGACTGGCGCCGTTCCGGGTGCTGATGCCAAAGGTGAGGTTCTTCTTGATAACGTGAACCTCGTCGTTGGAAGCGCCACTGAACCAAGCGCTCTTTCAACGAGAATTGTCAGAGAGGGTATTGGGGTGACCATGCTTACCAGATCAGGCGTGACCTACAAAGCGCAGCAGTCCGAAGACCTCTCCAACTTCGACGACTTAACCGGGACCTTTACCGGGAACGGACAAGTGGTTGGAGCCGGGATTCCTGACGGAGGACCTGTCCATTTTTTCCGAATTCTCGAAATCCCCGTCGAGGAAAACTAAGAACGCTTCCACTTCGTCACCATCGAGACTGTCCATTGAAACTTTCTAGCGGTCTCACGGATCAAAAACGGCTCGTCGGCCACTTCGATCAATTCGAAGTCGCCGGCGAGTTCTTTTTTGAGCCAGTCCAGGGTTCGGCCTTCTGGCCAATTTTCCTGTTGCGTGAATTCTTCGAGCCAAGTGCACGGAGTTGCCAAAACCAGCTCTCCTCCCTCTTTCACCAGCTTGGCAAGCCTCGATAAAAATCTGCGGGGTTCAGGCAAGCGGCACACCAGATTCGCCGCATGCACGCGATCGAATTGTCCAAGATTCCCACGCAAATTCATCGCGTCCCCCACTTCGAAGGAAATCCCATTGCCATCGGTTCCAGCTGGTCGTGAAACGGTCACCTCGGTGACCTCCCTTGCCTCCTCCAATCTCTGACAAGAAAGCGAATCTCCCGCTCCGATTTTCTCGGCTGCCGCGATGAATGCCTTTGAGAAATCGATGCCGATCACCTCATTGCTGGTTTTGCCAAGCTCAAACGACGATCGCCCCACCGCACATCCCACGTCGAGAGATCTCTCAACCTCACCTTCAGAAAAATGACTCACCGTCCGTACGGGGAAATCCAGGGCCTCGCTTGGACCACTTTCCCAAGGGAGAATTTCCTTTGGGGTTCCGTAATGAAAAAGGAGATATTCTCCCACGTAGCGGTCCGTCTCGTAAACATCTGGCATAGGCCGCCAATCAAGCCCTTTAAACGACAATGTCCAGACCAGAGAATCGTGAAACGAAAATGTCAAAAAATCCCCTTGTCCTTTGAACGAAGCAGGGAGTTTTCCAACAACAACAGACAGGTTGCTCACAGATCGATCTCCTCGGATGAAATCCCATTCCCTCATCTCACTCCTTGTTACACTATCCTCCGCCTGTCTGGCCTATTAGCATTTTAATACGCCCTCGGAGGAAAGGGCCAAGCAAAGGATATCCCACCGGTCGTAGCCGTTCGCAGAGAAGATCTCCGTGAAATCAAAACCACCTCGCCTGGAACCAATTCCGCCAGGCAAGCCGCACAGCAGCGGTTTACCTCCCCGAAAATTTCGATCCTTCCAAGCTGCCCAAGGGATCTGCCCTTGCCCCTTCCGGCATCCTCCCCCCCTCAGCACAGGTGGATCAGGCGAATCCACGCCCATCGAGCCTGGTCCCGATCTTGAGCTTCCCGGTGACGACGAGGAGGAATAAAATCTCGCCTTGGCGTGAGTTGGGGGTTCCCACTGCCGCAATCCTGCGGTAAAGCGTCCACATCATGCTCAAGGCCGGAATCGTCGGAATGCCCAATGTTGGTAAATCCACCCTCTTTAACGCCCTCACGCGGACCCGCAATGCCGAGGCTGCGAACTATCCTTTCTGTACCATCGACCCCAACGTTGGCATGGTCACCGTCCCAGACTCACGGCTTGAAAAGCTTTCCGAGATGTCAAAATCAACCAAGGTCATTCCTACCGCCATCGAATTCGTCGACATCGCCGGACTGGTCGAAGGGGCCTCCGAAGGAGCAGGACTCGGAAATAAATTTCTCGCCAACATCCGTGAAGTTGATGCCATTGTGCAAGTGGTTCGATGCTTCGAAAATGAGGACATCATTCATGAACTCGGAACCGTCGACCCCAACCGCGACATCGAGATCATCAACGCCGAACTCATCCTCGCCGATATTACTGCTCTCGAAAAGCGGAAGCAATCCCGTGAGAAAAAGGCCAAATCAGGAGACAAGGAATCAAAGGCCGAAGTCGAACTGATCACCACGCTCCCCCCCCCCCTTGATCCCGGAAAGCCCGCGCTCACTGCTGATCTACACGACGATGAGAAGAAGCTTATGCAGGAC
>JBDNAG010000275.1:0-4342 GCA_039768565.1 Akkermansiaceae bacterium
CTGCTTTGGGCGCGTGCGAGCCATGCTTCGGCGGATTCATTTTCAGTAGCAGTTGGATCACGTTGGAGGACGGCCTGATAGATCTCCCCGGTTGAGTTGCCGCGTTTAGCAATGGCTCGTGCTTCGCCATGAAGAAATGGGCTGTTCATGAGGTAAAGCGCTTGTGTTGGCGTGGTCGTGGTGGTGCGCTTCATGAGTGCTTCCTCGGAGCCCGGGAAATCGAAGGCCCGCATGATGGAAGAAAGAAAGCCGCGTCGGGTTTTTGCGTAAACGGTACGGCGGCCTTCGTACGGGGCTTGGTCGAGCCTGAAGGGTTTCCCTCCCATTTTACTGACAAGCCTGCCGCTGACCTGGAGGGCTGAGTCGCGCCAGGCTTCGAGATCCTTGCGCTGGCGATTGGCACGAGCGTAGTAAAGGTTTGCCGGGTCTTTTTCCCTGAGCTCGGAAGTGCTTTTGCTGGATCGTTGAAACGTTTCCGAGGTGATGATGTATTTGATGAGGGCTTTGGTGGACCATTTGTTGTCGGTTAGGAAAAGTGCGAGGTGGTCCAGAAGCGCAAGTTGGATTGGGATTTCGGTCTGTGGGCCAAAGTCGCCGGGAGATTTCACGAGAGGAGATCCGGTGAGGTGCATCCAGACCCGGTTTGCCCAGACCCGTGAGGTGAGAGGGTTCCGGCCGTCGGTGAGGCGATGGGCAAATTCAAGGCGACCTGATCCCTTTGTGAAGACTTCATCTTTACCGCGAAGGATGGAGAGGAAGGCGCGGGGCACGGGCTCGCCTTGTGCGCGGGGGTTTCCTCGTTCGTGAATACGTGGATTGAAAGGGCTTGGTTTTTCTCTTACAACCATGGCCCGGGGGACGGCGAAAGGTGATGTCGCTTGCAGCCGGGTGACCGCTCCGGTAAGTTGACGAAATTTTCCACGCTGCGTTTGGTTGATTTTAGTGCCACGGGGAAGGTTGAAATCGAGGAGGTCTTCGGGCGTTTTGTAGTTGGGGTCGCACTCCTTGACATGTTTGTGGACGGTGAGTGCCTTTTTCTTCAACTCGGCACGGTAGGCAATGGCTCTGGGTTCCTGGGAAGGTTCGGCGATAACGGGGAGCTTCTGTGGAACCAGAGAGCTGTTGAAGACGCCAAAGAGCGCGTAGTAATCGGCAGTGGGGATGGGATCGGTTTTGTGATCGTGACAGCGTGCACATGCGACGGTTAGGCCCATGGTGCTTCGAGTGGCGACGTCGATACGGTCGGCGATGACGAGATGATTTTGTCCTCCCTGATAGGCCCGGCCGACAGTAAGGAAGCCCAAAGCGGCGAGTTCTTCGCGTGGGAGTTTCATTAAGTCTGCCGCAATCTGACGGTGGAGAAATTGATCGAAGGGCAGTGACTCGTTGAATGAGCGAATGACCCAGTCCCGATAAGTGAAAGCATGGGGGAAATCCTCGTTGTCAGGAAGGGCGGCACCGCGGGTATCGGCGTAGCGGGCGACGTCCAGCCAATGGCGACCCCAACGTTCGCCGAAGCTTGATCGAGCCAATAGAGCGTCAGTGAGGTGGTCGATCCAGTCGGGGCGGGGGTCAGTATTCCATCTGGCTTTTTCCTCCGAGGTGGGGAGAAGACCGGTAATGACGTGGAAGGTTCGGCGAATGACAACCTCGCGAGGGGCTTGGGAAACGGCGGTCAGCTGAACTTCGGCGAGCTTGCTATTAACGAGCTGGTCGATCGATCGACCGTCAGAGGTCGGCATTTTGAAAGCCCAGTGTTTTTCGGGCTGGGAAACCTTCCCGGGCTTGGGTGAGTTTTCGAAACCAAAAGCTAGGCAACCGATGAGGCTAAGGAACATGGAAACGATTTGTCGCACGGGAGTTTTACGATCCGGGGGGCGGTGGTCTTTCGAGTGCGGGACGCGGGTTGGGTAACTAGGCTGCAGGAAGAAATAGAGCCCCTTCGCTTGCGAGGATATGGTTATTCTCCGGCTCAACCCGATCACGAACTGAGGAGATGAGATCGTTGAAAGAGACCGGGTCGTCGGCTAAGGAGAGGTTGTTTTGATATTGGAAATGGGTGTTTGTTGATCGGCTTTCCCGGTAGAGTGCAGCACCTAAAAAGCAGGAGGAAGCTACAAGTATGAAGCCAATGCTGGCAGGCTCTTACTGTCGGTGGTGGCTGCGGGGTGAAATGTGCAGCCTGTTCAGACGATCAGGCAAGTGTGGAAAATTATCAATTGCGTGGATGAAGGGGAGTGGGTTGGCCTGATGACAGAAAGGCTTATTTTAATTCATTTATCAATTTTGGGGCGAATTCCAGCTACGCAAAATCATTGCTTTTGTAGGCAGGTTGGGGGAAGGTCGCCTCCATGAGCGACAAGCCATTGAGCGGAAAGACAGCAGTTGTATTCGGAGTTGCGAACAAGCGGAGCATCGCTTGGGCTATTGCCAAGGCATGGGCGGATGCCGGAGCTAAGTTGATTTTCAATTACCAGGGTGATCGCCTGAAAGACAACGTGGAACAATTGGCTGCGACCTTTGGAGATGATGTGCCCCTTTACCCCTGCGATGTGACCAGCGATGAGGAACTCGATGCATTTTTCAGCAAAGTAAAAGAGCACACCGACACCATCGATCTGGTTTTGCACTCGGTTGCTTTTGCTCCGAAGGAGGCGCTTGAAGGAGATTTTCTTAGCACCACCCGCGATGCCTTTAAGACCTCCCACGATATCAGTGCGTATTCACTGGTTGCTTTGGCTCAACGGGCAGCGCCCATGATGACGAATGGTGGAAGTATCCTTGCAATGAGCTATTACGGCGCTGCCAAGGTGGTGCCAAACTACAACGTGATGGGAGTTGCCAAGGCCAGCCTTGAAGCCTCGACTCGCTACCTCGCCTATGACTTGGGATCCCAAAAAATTAGGGTGAACTGCATCAGTGCCGGGCCGGTTCAAACTCTCGCGGCACGCGGGATTTCCGGATTTGGTACCATGATCAAACACTATGAGGAGCATGCTCCGTTGCAGCGTTCTTGCTCCACCGATGAGTTGGGTGCGACCGGAGTTTTCCTGGCAAGTGATGGCGCAGCATCGATCACCGGACAGGTTCTTTATGTCGACGGTGGTTACCAGATCATGGGAATGTAATCTGCCAGCGCTCTCATGGTTGAATGGTTTTACGGTAAGGAAGGTCAACAGTATGGCCCTATTGATGAGGTCACACTGAATGCCCGCATCGCGACGGGTGAGATCGCTTCCAAGGACCTGGTCTGGACCGAAGGTATGGACTCTTGGAAACCTTTACAGGAAGTTCGTGATCTTGCTTCGGAAGGGGAAGGTGAGCAGTCGTCGGTTTCCGGAAACCAACCTCCGGGACCTCCGCTTTCTCCCTATGCTCCTCCAGCTGCCGGACTGGAGGGAGCTGCTTACAGGCCGGGGCCATCGATGCCCGTCACCAACGGACTTGCGATTGCGAGTATGATTTGTGGAATTCTCTCCCTGATCTTATTCTGCTTCTGTGGCGGGATTTGGCTTGGGATTCCCGGGGTGATTTGTGGGCATTTGAGTTTGAATCAATTGAACGCGCCGGGGAATCAGCAAGAGGGGCGGGGTATGGCTATTGCCGGGCTGATATGCGGTTATCTGGGGATCGCTTTTTTTGTGATCATGATACTAGGTGGAAATATCAGCAGCTACCGGGGTATTTAAGGGCGAATGAAGCCTCCGCCGATCAGAGGTAGGTGGCCGGGTTGGGTCTTGTTGATCCCTGTTTCATTGATTCTCCTGTCGTTGTCTCCCTCGTTGGGGAGTAAAATGCCGGATTGCCTGTTTTACGAGGCCACGGGATTACTTTGTCCCGGTTGCGGGGCGACGAGGTCAGCTCTGGCTCTTAACGAGGGGGATTGGCTGGGTGCTTTAAGGAACAATGTCCTTTTTGTGGCCGGCCTCGCTCTTGGCGGGATTTGGATCATGCTCGCGGCAGCCGGGGAGAAGTTTCCAACTGTGAAAGGGCTTCGTTTCTTCCGCTTTCGACTTTGGTTTTTATGGGGAATTCTGGGAGCGCTTTCTCTATTTACGCTCCTCAGAAATATTCCGGTGATGGAGATCCTTCGTCCGGTAACCCAATAGTGGCTTAGCGCCTCGATCGATAAACTGGTGGCGTCAATTTTAGGCTGCGCTCTTTGACTTCGTTTGTCAGGACTTCGATTGCTTTGTCCAATTGAGGATCCTTACCCGAGGTTAAATCACCGGGTTTAACATCGACGATGAAGTGGGGGACGGCACCGAAGAGTTCCATGTCCTCGCCGTTGTGAGGGAGGAACCAACCGCGGCCAGGCAGTCGCATGCGGCCAAGTCCAAGA
>JBDNAG010000276.1:0-5119 GCA_039768565.1 Akkermansiaceae bacterium
CGGGTCACGGTGACCATCCTTGCACTACTTCTGATTCTCCCCCTTCTTAGCTTTTTTCCCAAATACTCTATCACCATCGCTGGAGAAGCAGACTCAGCCTCCTCGCTAAGCCCATGGCTTCTTCAGTTCGTTTGGACCGTCGGCTTTCTCTTCTTCGGACTTCGAGGGCTAATCGACGTGCTCTCGATGCAACGTTGGAATCGCGAATCGAGACTCGCCAACGACCTTCCTGAATTTCAGGAAACACTTTCCGAACTCGGCATTTCCAGACGCGTCGATTTACGCATTCACCCACGACTTACTTCACCTGTCGTTTCCGGATTAATTCGCCCCCGGATTTACCTCCCTGAAAGCTCCACCAACTGGTCCCCACAGACTTTGAAAATGGCGCTTCTCCACGAACTTGGGCATGTTCAACGTCGGGACCTCTGGATGGCCACCCTCGCACATATCGTCTGCGTCCTACACTGGTTCAACCCGGCAGTATGGTGGCTACGTCGTACTTTCCTGTCTCAATGCGAGTATGCCTGCGACGCCCATCTGGTTGAGAAGGGAACCGATCCCCGCATTTATGCCAATGCCCTGTGCGATGTAGCACAATCAGCTTCGGCACCTCCACTCTCGCTGGCGATGGCCGGCCATGTCCCCCTTCGCGAGCGTATTATTTTCCTCTCGCGCGGCGGGAAGCGTGGCTCCGTCATCCTTTCCGGCCTTATTTTCCTAACCGCAAGCAGCGCCATCGCAATGAGCTTGGTCCGCTTCGTTCCGGAACGTGCAACAGCACCACTCCCAGCTCCAATGAACGAAGTCCAGCTTCGGTTCAACGCCGATCCCTTCCCCGGGGACTAGAGACCAAATTTCTGTCCGGTTTGCTTCGACCACGAATCGATATCAGGAAGGGATCTGATTTACGGCACGTTCCTATGAGAGGATCGATCGTCACATTAAATCATCGAGATAAGTTCTCGCCGGAAAGTAAGCCCTCTTTCTTTTGTAACCTTTCTGTTAGTCGCTGCGTAGCTTCTCCTACCAACATCCTAAGCCAATGAAATCAAACATCCTTATCGCTGTCACCTGCATCGCCATCGGAGCTTCCGTCGCCTGGCTTGCAAAGCCCGATCCCACAACAGATGCCGCCAAGGCGGAGGTTGAAGAAAAGAAAACTGCGCCAAAAGGCAGAATCACTTCTTCCGACAGCAAGCAACGCGAGACTAGTGAGCGAAAAATTGTCAAGCCCCAGGAAACTCCATCCATCACTGTCATTCCTTCTGAAAGCGAAGGCAGCGAACAAGCTCGCGAAATGGGAAGCCGCATGGAGCAAATGTTCAGAAAGCGCCAGCAAGCCAAGCTCGACGCCCGTATTTCCAAGCTTGTCTCCCAACTCAATCTAACTTCTGAACAAGAAGCAGCCCTAAGAAAGGCCGCCTCCGAAAGAATGGGTAGCTTCGGTGAAATGATGAGTGGAAACTTCGACCCATCGAAGATCGGAGAGATGCTGAACTCCGACGTTATCGATGACGCTCTAGCCGATATCCTCACTCCTGAGCAACAGGAAGAGCTCGAGGCTGTCGAGAAACGTGAGATTGCCAATAAAGTGGAAGCCCAGGCCCTTAGAGCACTGGCCAAGCTAAGCAATCTCGACCTATCCCAGGCGCAAAAGGACGCCGCCTACGACATCCTCTATAAGGACGCTGAATCTTCCGTTGGCAATGAGTCTCCTGCGACCGGCATCGTATCAATGATCACGGAAGGTTTTGGCATTGAATTGGATTCGGATGCACTTGGTGTGGCCACCGCAATTATTCCAAGCGCTGACGTCATTGCAGGCGGAGGGGTAGAGCAAGATCCGCAGGCAATGATGAACAAAGCCCAGGAAACTATGAACCAGCGTATCGACGATAAAGTCGAAGCCATGCGCCCCGTGCTCAACGACAATCAACTGGATCAATACCGCAAAGATCTCGAGCTAAAATCAGGTGGTATTTTCGGTGGCCTCCTCAATGGCTTCGGAGCGGGTGAAACAGGTGGCTCAGCTGACGGCGGCGAATAAAAAACGCTAAGACTTCCCAGGCCCGCGCTCATCCTTGAGCCGGGCCTTTTTTTCGCGCGCCTCGCGAAAAAAACTCTTCAGAATTCCCACACACTCTTCCTCCATCACACCCATCGTGATCTCACAACGATGATTTAAGGGAGGATTACTCTGAAGCAGGTTAATCCAACCGCCGGCAGCTCCACCCTTTGGATCCATCGCTCCGTAAACAACACGGTCCGGCCGACAGTGAACAATCGCCCCCGCGCACATCGGGCATGGCTCCTTGGTCACATATAGCGTAGCGCCCTCGAGCCGCCAATCGCCGTAGGCAGTCTGCGCTGAGGTCAGAGCCAGCATCTCCGCATGGGCCGTGGCATCCTTGAGTGTCTCAACCTGGTTCCAAGCTCTCGCAATGACCTGCCCATCACGAACGATAACCGCACCGATTGGAACTTCGCCGACTTCATAGGCCCGACTCGCCTCTCGCAAAGCCTGACTCATAAAAAAGAGGTCGCTTTGAAAGTCGATCGATTGCTCACTCTCGAAGTCATATTCCATGACCGTGGTTAAACGATGTTTCCGCGACTGGAAAGAATCTCTTGCGATAGGACTAAAACACGTCCGTCTGTCACCTGCCACGTCACGTTCAATCCTGCCAGCTGACAACCATAAATGCGATCCTCGTCATTGTGAAAGGCAGGCCTTGGATCAACGGCCAGAACACTCGCAATCAACGCTAGGGTTTCCTCACTCACTCCCTTTTTGGCATCATCACAAAAATCCACGGCAAGTGGTACTGGAGCATCTTTGGCAAATCCCCCATCGGCCTCAGGGCGAGACTCCACATAGGGCAAATAGGGCTTTATATCGAGCACCGGCGTCCCTTCGACGAGATCCAATCCACTCACCTCCAAACCGCCATCGGAAACCTCCTCCAAGGCAACCAGCGAGAGCCCGATTCGATTGGGCCGAAAGGGTGAACGGGTGGCAAAAACTCCCTTCTTTTCATTTCCGCCAAGTCTTGGAGGTCTAACGAACCAACGGGTTTCAGCCTCCTTCACCTGATCGAAAAGAAAGACGATCCAAACGTGGCTGAATCCCTCCAATCCGCGGGTTGCCCCAGGCGGAACCTCGTCGAAAAACACAATCCGCCCCCTCGCTTCAGGAACAATTCCGCTCTGCCGAGGAGTGCCGAATTTTTCGCCAAAACAGCTCTCAACCCGACCAATCGGCCGCATGGAAATTTCCTCGCTCATCCATTTAAGAGAGCAGGAGCACGGTCAACACGCGAGTATTCCTTCCCTACCGCATCACACAGAAGATTCGATGAAATCCGGCCACTCTCGTAGATCGTCGGCAAGCCACTTCCAGGGTGAGTCCCTCCACCAACCAGATAAAGATTGTCGTATCCCTTCATCCGGTTGTGAGGCCGAAAGTAAAGCATCTGGTCGAGGGTGTGGGAGAGATTAAAGGTCGCTCCCATGAAAATACTGTATTCGTCCCGCCAGCCCGAAGGACTCAAAATTTTCTCCTCCACAATATGCTCGCGGAGATCCTTCATCCCGGTCCGCTCGATGATCCGGTCAATCACAAGGTCGCGATACTCCTGCTGGGTCGACTCCCAATCCTGATGATGGCGCGCGTTGATTGTTGGCACCAAAATATAAAGTTGGGAATGCCCTTCCGGCGCCACTGTCGGATCAGTCACGCTACTATTGCGAACGTATATCGACATATCTTTGGAAACCGTGCCCTCACCCTGAATGTCCTTTACGTTTTGCGCATAATTATCCGCAAAAAGAATGTGATGATGAGGCTCGTCCTTGTAAATCTTATCGAGACCCAAGTAGATCATGAAGGCCGAGCAAGAGAACTTCTTCCCCTTCATCTCGTCCGGCTCCCTGCTGTGACCATTCATCAGATTAACCATGGCGTGCGCATAGTCGGCATTCATCACAACATGATCCGCCTCAAGGACCTTACCGCTTTCCAGCGTCACCCCGGTCGCATGTTTATCCGAAAAATTGACCTGCTTAATTGGAGTGGAAAGCTTGATTTCAGCCCCCTCCTCAACCGCGACCTTTGCCATGGCCTGGGAGATTTTGCAAAGCCCACCCTGAACATGGTAAATCCCATACTTATATTCCGTGTAGGAAAGAATGGTAAACAAACCCGGACACCTCCAGGGACTCATCCCGAGGTATTTTGCCTGAAAAGTGAAGGCCAGCTTCAGTCGATCATCCTTAAAGTAATCCTCAAGAACATCGACGACAGTCTTGCTTGTGGCAATGTAAGGGATCGTCTTGACCAACTCCTTCCTCAAGTATGAAGTGAGCTTGTGGTAAGGCTTTTGAAGAACCGGGTAGATCGCACGAAGTTTCCCGGCGTGATCATCCATGAAGCGTCTGTAACCTTCTTCATTTCCGGGAAAGTTTTCGGCAACATTGGCGGACATCTTCTCAATATCCGAATTGGTCTCGATCGCAGTCCCATCGCTCCAACTTAAGCGGGCCATCGGGTCGAGGTTCACAAAGTCCAAATAGTCTGAGCTCTCACGCCCTGCCTCCGCAAAGATTTCATCAAGCGTGAATTTCTGATGAAGAAAGGTTGGGCCCGCATCAAAGGAATACCCGCCAATTTTAATCTCGGAATTCCGGCCACCGACGCGGTCCGCTTTTTCAACAACCGTGACCTCGAAACCGCGAGAGGCGAGAATCATCGCCGAGGATAGTCCCCCGGGCCCTGCGCCTACAATAATCACCTTTTTCTTCATTCTGGCAAGATAGGTAGACGAGAGTCTCCCATCGGGCTAATACTTTTTAACGACATAATGATCACCACCCGCTTTGCCCCCAGCCCAACCGGCAAACTCCACCTTGGCCATGCCTATGCTGCAAAGGTGGCTTATGATCTGGCAAGTGTGAGCGGATCTCGTTTTCTCGTCCGCTTCGAAGACATCGACCACACCCGTGTACGGGCGGATTATTACAACAACATCCTCGAGGATCTGAAATGGCTTGGGTTCTTCTGGAGCGACGAACCATGGAAGCAACGGGATCGATTGCCCCATTATCAGGAGGCCCTGGA
>JBDNAG010000277.1:0-12013 GCA_039768565.1 Akkermansiaceae bacterium
CCACCCCGGACTGAGAAAGGGCCACGAACCCGGCAACAACCACAGCGGCAACTCCGGCCACCGCCAAAAACGACTGTCGGCGGGAACGCCTGCGATGATCCAGCACAAGAACGTCCGAATCCGGCCGCTGACCGGCCTTGTGAATTTCGGCAATCCGTTCCTCTCCAAGAGAGAGCGACCCGGTTCCAAGGGTATCAGAAAGCAGACCGCTCAGAGAGGAAAGCACTTCCTTCTCTTTGAGTAGATCCTCGTCACTGTTCACAGCACGTTCAACGGCAGCAGATTCGACCTCGCTGAGTTCACCGAGAACAAAAGCCGTCAAAGCGGGATCATCGGGAGTCATTTTCATAATTCAGGCGGTTTGGGGGGTAAGGTTTTGGACGAGATCGTCCGGTAGAAAGCTGCGGAGGCGTTTCAATCCGGTATGAAGAAGGAAACCTACATTGCCGGAGCTCAATCCGGTTACCTCACTAATCTCCTCATAGCTGAGTCCTTGTTCAAATTTTAAGAGTATTACCTCCCGTTGATTTTCCGAAAGTCGGTTGAGAGCTTCGTGCACTTGGCCAACCCGTTCCTCAAGATCAGCTCGCTCGGAAGGAGTTCTGCGCCCGGACGGAACCCGGGCCATTTGTTCCTCTTCCAGCCCCGTTATTCGGCGCTCCTTACGAATAACATCGAGAGCACGATTCCGGCAGACTGTGAATAACCAGGCTTTCAAGCCCCCTCTAACTTTCTCCACATCCTGTTGATAGAGACGAATAAAGGTATCCTGCACGACATCCCGGGCGCGCTCGACATCCTGAAGAAAGCTCGTCGCATAGCCGATCAAAGGCGATTCGAACTCAGTGAGTGCCGCCTTCACGAAGTCTTCGCGAGTGGTGATCATATCCTCATTTCCTTCCGCCATTAAGATGATTAATACCCCAACAACGTCTCATGCGAGAAGTCTCTTAGAAGGAAAAGAAGAAAGAACTCAAGAAACACACCCCACCTTCACCCGCTGCACCCCAATAACGACATTACTTTTTTCGAATTTAATATAATTTTATTAACAAATATTAAAAATTAATTTGACCGTCTCATCAGGACCAACGTAAGATTAGCTCCGTTATGACGGCCTTCACTCTTACTTCTT
The DNA here is from genome assembly GCA_039768565.1 of Akkermansiaceae bacterium. GTDB lineage: Bacteria > Verrucomicrobiota > Verrucomicrobiia > Verrucomicrobiales > Akkermansiaceae > SW10. The sequence continues at coordinate 1,136 of JBDNAG010000277.1, forward strand.
CGCTCATCGCAGCGCTTACCCTGACGGCATTTGGACAAAATCATGCAACCTTACGTTCACAGATTTCTACCAAAGAAAAGCAACTCGCCGAAATTCAAAAAGAACTGCACGAACTTCGGAGTAACCTGGACGATGAAACTTCTGGGGGCCACACCGTGAGTTCCGGTGAGACTCTACACTCTATCGCTCAGCGCCATCAAGTTTCGGTCTCTGACATTATGAAGTGGAACAGAATCACTGACCCCACCAAACTGAGAGTCGGTGCAAAGATCATCGTTTCCAGCGCGGGTTCGTCGCTGATTGCGGCCACCTCGAAGAACGAAAAGCCAGTATCTTCAGCGAAGCGAGCTGACTACGTCATCGCTCAAGGTGATACCTTTTATTCGATTGCCCGGCGTCACAACATGACCCTGGCCCAGCTACGTGAACTCAATCCGAATGTGAGCACTCATCTCCTTTCTCCAGGTAAGACTCTCAGGATTTCCGGCAATCCTGCAACCGCCGCCAGTGCTTCTACCAAGAAGGAAGTTGTCGTGTTCAAGAAGACTCTCAAACCAGAGGCAAGGAATTCCACTCCTAAGCCCCCGACTCCCGCTGTGGCAGCCAGAGAGACCGCCAGACCAACCGAAAAAGTTGCGGACAAGCCAGCGGATCCCCAGCCCGAAAGGCTCCCTGAGCCGCCGGTTATTCAAGAGGCCGCCCCTGCCGTGACAACGAAGTCAATTATTCTCACTGATGTGATCAGTTTTGAAGCATTTGCATCCAAGTATGGCACGGACACAAAGCATCTCAATTCATTGAACGGCTGGAATCTCCCTAAATCCACGGTCCTTGCCGGCGGCTCGGAGATTCTCGTGCCGAACTAGCCTGACAAATTTCTCCTTTTTTCTAAGGCAAAGGCAGGGCGATGCCCGGTGATTTCTTCGGAAGTCATCGGGCATCCAGCTTTTCCCGAGGTCACTTTTTCCACGAGGCGACGACTTCTTGTTCGTTACCATTTCGGTCGGCGTATTTCACAAGCCCGTGCTTCATGCCATATTCGTGAACTTCTTTTGTCACCTTCACATCGTAACAGCAATATTCGGCGATATTGAGCATGTGGACAGGATCCTTGCTTTTTTTATAAAGTTGCCACCATTTCAAGGCATCCAGACCGTCGGCTGTCTTGCTGGCATTTAGGGAAGCCTGCGCCACCGCATCCAGCTTGAGCCGATGCCCGAGGATTTCCTCAATATCGAGCATCATGTCACAATTCACAGTCTGGGTCACCAAATCGTATATTGTGTAGGCTTGCAGCACCGGATAGTCGAATTGCACGTGGTTATACCCCACGACAAGATCCGCCTTGATCAGCTGTTCAACCAATTCAGCAACATTACCCTCGTCAAAGATGTGATACTGCCCGGTCTCGGTGGAATAGGTCACCCCTACCGACATCCCCATTTTATCTTTATGGGCTGATCCTCCCACATCTCCAAAACTCCGCTGGGTCTCAAGGTCAAAGTAAACAATTCCGGGCACGGCTGATTGATACGCAATGCCCCCCCCTCCGGCAAGAATCACTTCATGCTTCCAGGCCCAAATTCCTAACTCCTCCGAAGCAACTTCTCCCGTAAAGCCTGTTCGTCACCTACAATTATTTCAGGAAGGTATGGAGAAATATTTGCGGCAATCAGAATAAATACGATCACCCAAAACCAAATCACCCGCTTCCTTGTCATTTCACCACCAATGACCTGAAACCCACTTTGAAGATCCCATAGCATCCCCCCTTTTTTGCGGCCAAACCAAAGACTCATGCTAAGCCCAATCACCATCATCAAGGGCAAAAACATTCCAATTCCCAGGACCCAAACTCTCATCGACCGGACAAATGCCTGCCCCATCGAAAGCTTTTTCCCCAAAACGGTCTCCACCCTCATCCCGAAGAGGCACTTCCCGGGAGAAAAACCAACCGAGCCAACCATCGCAGCCTCGATCAAAATCACGGGCAGAAGAATTCCGATGACCAGCCAGCCCGATGAATTCTCATTTCCCATAAGATTCACATCAAATGTAATTGAGAGTAGATGAAGGATCGACCTGTAGATCATGAAGTCAATCACGCGTGCTCCCAGTCTCGACCACGCACGGAAGGGGGGCAGACGAATTTCCATGACTTCGGGGGCTGTTTCCTTGGAGCTTTCAAACTCACTCCCTAAGACCCCCAATTCGGAAGCTGATACCCAGCCTTCAGCCCCTTCGTGCCAGACTCCCGTGTCTTCTTTCACCTTCCCCTCACGGATCATTTCACGGACCTCGTAATCCTCAAAAGGACCGGTCTTCTTTCCCTCTTGGACAATCCAAAGAATCATATCACTAGAGATTCCGAAGTGATTTGGCAGGGTCACGGAAGGCCGCCATTAAAGCCGGAACCAATGCCGCAAGCAGGCATAGAATAACCGCGACCACACAAATTACACCAAGCTGGCTTCCGATGGTCTCTGCAGGCAGCTCACTCATTCCGTGGAACTCTGGCGGAAATGGGTCGATGCCAAATCCACGAATGACCGTCATAATTGCCTCACGATATCGAATCGCTAACAAACCCATTCCAAGACCCAGAATTGCCCCTCCGATTCCCACAATGAGACCTTGGTAAACAAAGACCCTTACAATCTGCGAAGGCCGGGCCCCAAGAGCCTTCATTACACCAATTTCCTGACGCTTTTGCACTGTCACGGTATACATCACGGCCATGATACTAAAAGCCGAGAGCAAGGTAATAAACGATAGTGCAAAGCTCATCATGATCTTCTCGGTCTTCACCAATTGGAATCGTTCGGCGTGAGTTCTCATCCAACTCCGCACAATCCAGTCAGGCCCCAGCTTCTTCTCTAACTTGATCGCAAATTGCTCGGCCTCGTATGGATCCTCGATCCGCAAACCGATCGATTCAACCTCACCTCGAAGACCCTTCAGCTCCATACCAATGGTAATCGGAATGAACAGATCCGGCCCCTTCGACCTCTCGCTATCAGCATAAACACCCTGGATTTTGAGCACCTTGGGGACTACAAACTTCTCGATCTTGCGGAAAGCCTCGTTGTCGGCCTTTTCCAAATCAAGTTCACGGAGCTCCTTCAATTGGCTCAAAATACCTTCCTTCGTTCCGGCCGTAAAATAATCAAAGCCTTCTTCTCTGCGATCCACGAAATCAAGACGGGCCAAAATATCGCGCACAATTTCACGCTCGGCCGGTCGCATATCGCGTCCCTCTGTCTGAACGTCACCATTGGGAGTTGAAACCACCATTGCGAGAAGTTGCTGCAAGACTTTGTAGGCATTTGTAACCTCCTGACTTGAAGCCTTCTCATCCTCTCCGGACGCCCCAACAACTCTCTGAATCCTTCCCTGGAAGTCCTCAAAAATCTCTGGATAAAGTTCCCAGGCCCGTTGCTTGGGAACGTTGTAAACCGCCATTACCTCATCGAGATTACTCGCGGCAATGATCCGAATCTCATCGCCCACCTTCAAGCCAATTGCCTTCGCCAATTGACTGGAAACCACCACGTAACGATTTCCAAAAAGTTCCCCACCATCTCCGGGCGGCAAATCCAATGGGAGATTCACCTCATCTTCCGGAGGAGCTGGCGGAGCATCAAGATTACCACCTTGTGGAGCAGGTGCGAGAGCCAGGTCAGGCGCGGCCCCGGCCGACTCTTCTTGGGCCGGGTTAAAATCCACGGTGCTGTCCGGAAAACTCTCTTTATCGAGCATCTCCTCCAGCGCCTTAATCTGCCCCTCATTCTTTGTATTAAAGGCTCTGAAATACGAAGGCCGTTGCCACGCCCGCGAATCCAGCAAAACGAATCCCTCCACGAGAGCAAAAGCAGACTCCACCCCCTCCTCCTTGGCCATGGCCACTTCCATTTCCTCCCAATTCGAGATCGTCCCAAAACTGGACTGAATAGAGATATGCGGAGAATGTCCCAGCAAGGTGTCCTTGAGATTGCGCTCGAATCCATTGTGAACCGAGAGAACCACAATCAAAACCATGACCCCAAAGGCAACGCCAAGGAGGGAAATCAGGGTAATAATCGACACGAAAGTGCGCAGGGGATTCAAATACCTCAGAGCCAGGGTCCAACTAAACGATCTCAAGACGAGGGATCTCTAGCGCTTCCCCCGCCGTGTCGCAACTCCACACTTCACACACCGACCACTTCCCGCCAAACTCCAACCCATGATTAAGTTCCTCCACACCCGCATTCGCGTCTCCGACCCTGCCACTTCCATCGCTTTTTACGAAAAAGTCGGCTTTAAACTCGGACAACAGAAAAAGTCGCCTCAGGGCAACGAACTCGCCTTCATGCATCTTCCGGGCAACGAACACTTTCTTGAGCTCACTTATTCGCCTGATTACAAGGTCGCAGTTCCGGAGGATCTCATACACACCTGCGTCGGAGTCCTCAACATTATCAAGTATTGCGGTGATCTCGAGGATCAGGGTATTGAAATTTGGCCTGACGGATGGCGCGAAAAATTCTCCTCCGGAGAGCGCAAAATGGCCTTCATCACCGATCCGGACGGCTACGAAGTCGAAATTCTCGAGATCAAGTAGTCGCAAGTGCTATCTTCGGACTGCCCTCCGGGGCACCAGACAGCGAAAATTTCCACCGTGCACCTCCTAGTCGACAATTCCAATACCCGCACTAAGTTCGCCCTCGGTATCGATGGTGAACTTTCCTCGTGGCGTGCAGTCATCCCAACCTCCGAGCTCTCGGAATCAAGCCTTTCCAGTAAGCTTGGTTCCCAGAATTTCAAAAAAATCACCCTTTGCTCAGTCGTTCCAAAAGCTTCCGCCCTTATGGAGAGCTTCTTTGGTCAGCCTCTGCACTTGATTTCGTATCGGTCCAAGCTGCCGATCACCATTGATTACCCCGATCCCTCAAAAATCGGCGCAGACCGCCTTGCAAACGCCTCCGCTGCCATCCTCGACCGACAGGGGCCCGCAATAGTCATCGATTTCGGCACCGCGGTCACTTTCGACGTCATTTCTGACGCCGGATCCTATCTGGGCGGCGTCATCGCCCCTGGAACAGCTTCCCTGCGTGACTATCTCCACCAAAAAACGGCTCTCCTTCCCGCAATTCAGCTCGAAGAGCCCAGCTCGGCCATTGGTCGCAGCACCGAAGAAGCCATGCAGGTTGGAGCTGTTGTCGGCTATCGAGGACTCATTCGGGAGATTCTCACCGAAGTTCGGGCAGAACTTGGCGGCAATCCTATAATTTATGCCACCGGAGGCGACGCAGAGCTCATTGGCAAGGGAATCGACGACATCGACATCATCGACCAAGACTTGACGATGAGAGGAATCCAAGCCATCGGAGCGTCCAACCATTAGATTTAGTAAGAAAGAGCGTTCCTTGCTCGCCCCCTTCTTTTAGACTTTCCCAACCTTATGAGCGACCTTCCTTTGGCCATCGGCATCGACTTCGGCGGAACTTCCGTAAAAACCGGAGTTCTCTATCGTGGCAACCTCATCGAAGAAGCACCCCGAATCGACACCCAGGAATTCGAAAGCGCCCGTCCGCTCATCGAGAGTATCCACGAAACGGTAGAAGAGCTTAGAGCAAAGCACCCTCGTATCGAGGCGATCGGAGTCGGCATGCCCGGGTTCGTAGATTTCCCAACCGGAATGGTCCACAATCTTACAAACGTCAAAGGTTGGCAGCGCGTCTACCTCAAACGTGAACTCAACCAACTCTCCAATCTTCCTGTCACGGTAGAAAACGACGCCAATTGCATGGCTTACGCTGAGTGGAAGCGTGGTTCCGGTCGCGGAATGAATCATCTCGTGGCCCTCACCCTTGGAACCGGAGTCGGAGGCGGCATCGTTGTCGGCGGCCGCATGGTCCGCGGAGCTGACTTCGTCGCAGGCGAACTCGGACAAACCTCCATCGACTACCAGGGCCCGGACGGCGCCTATGGCAACCGGGGCTCGCTCGAAGACTACGTTGGCAATCAACAAATCACCGACCTCGCCTTCGCCGCATATGCCGAAGCTGGTATCCCTCGCGAGAAATCCGAATGCGAACCCGCCAACCTTTCAAAATTAGCTACCCAAGGTGATGAAATCGCTCTCGGCATTTGGGATAATGTAGCCAAAATGCTCTCGACCTCTCTCATGAACTGTTGCTGGCTCCTCAATCCCGAGGCCATCATCATCGGCGGAGGCGTCGCGAAAGCCGGAAATTTACTTTTCGAGCCGCTTGAAAAGCATCTTCGAGCCCAACTCAGCCCAGCCTTTAAGGAAAACCTCCGCCTCCTTCCCGCCCGCTTCGGAAATGAAGCAGGGATGGTCGGAGCCGCGACCCTCGCACTCGAAGAAGCCGGTTTCAACGTCGACGACTAAAAAACGACAGAGCTGGGAGCACAGTCCAAGCTTCGGAGCCAGTGCCTTCAGAGCTTAATCCTCGGGATCAAGCTCAACCCAGCTCCGGCATCCACCGTGCTTTTTGGAGTAGGTGAAGCGAATTGGCTCCTTAAGTTTTTCCACTTTCACGTAAGCCACGTGAATACTTCCCGAGACCATTCCCTTCCCCTCCCAGAAAAAACGATCCCGAATCGTTTCCTCGGTCCAGATGTGCTGACCATCAAGCGCTGCCACTTCGTCCCAATCAGTCAAGGTTACCGCCTTCGTCACCTTCATTCTTGAAGTAATCACTACTTCCTCGCCGATCTCCCACTCCGGCTTCGCGACCACCCCGGGAATCTTTACGTAATCTCCCTGTGCATGAAACCGCGTCGGGAACAAAACAAACTCCTCATACGCGAACGAAAACCCCTCACGCCCCTCGTGTATTCCACCCTTGCGGAGAATCAGCGACTGGCTTCCATCTTCCAGAGCCTCACAAACGACATCCCATTCCTTGAAAGCGATCATCGCACAAGCAAATCGATTTCCTGCCGGATTGAAATACTAAAGTCCATTGTCTCTCCGATCTTCTACCGCTATGAATACATCCGTGGTGAACGACGAACAAACTGCAGAAACCTACGAAGTTTGTCTTCGCTGCGCCGAGCCAAATCCCGAAGGCACCTCGAGATGTGGGAAATGCGGTGCTCCTCTCGACCAATCGGCAAGCACCCACCCTTGGGAGATGAAAACCGCCAATCATCACGCCTACGCTAAAGCGGCCAGTCCACGCACAAAACCAATTATCTTCTGGGGCGTGTGGCTCTACTTCGGCCCTTCCGCAATCGGCTCGATCTGGATTATTTGGGATCTTTGGCAATCCTACTATGACTACGGTCCATTCTTCGAGTTCACCTTCGAAACATTCGTGGGAATCGCCCTCCCTGTTGCCTACGGAATCCTCTCCATCTGGGCGCTCTGGTCCGTTACCAAAGGCTATCTTGGCAAGCGGGAATAGGCGGCCACTATCTTTCTCCGAAGAACTCCCGACTAAACACCCACCAAAAAAATAAAGTTCCTGCCGCTCCCAACTTGCAACACTCTATCTCGTCCCCCAAACGATCCAACAGTCGCATTTCTTGGTTTAGGGTTTCAAAATCCCTCATTTCAGTCTTTCTTCCGAAGTGGCCGACACCAAAAGCTCACTCATTTCTCTCGGAGATCTCACTCTCCGCGACGGCGGACGCATTCCCTCGGCCCAACTCGCCTACGCAACCTGGGGAGAGCTCAATGAAGACTGCTCCAACGCAGTTCTCATTTTTCACGCTCTCTCCGGAACACACCACGTTAGCGGAAACCATCCCGAACCTCCGCAGGATTGCAACCTTTGGACCGAAGAGCTCCACGACGGTTGGTGGAATAATATGGTCGGTCCAGGCAAAGCCATCGACACAGACCGTTTCTTTGTCATTAGTGCCAATTATCTTGGAGGCTGCTATGGGTCAACAGGGCCCTCGAGCATCAACCCTGAAACCGGTGAACCCTTCGGTTCCACATTCCCGCATCTTAACATTGCCGATCTTGTCGACGCGCAACTTCCGCTGCTCGATCACTTCAAAATCAGCAAACTCCACTCTGTCGTTGGACCTTCTGTCGGCGGACTCTGCACCCTGACTTTCGCGACACGTCACCCCGACAAAGTTGACCGCGTCATCGCCATCGCCAGCGGCTTCAAAACCACTGTTCTCAACCGACTTATTCTCTTCGAGCAGATCCTTGCTATCGAAAACGACAAGCACTTCAACGGCGGCGATTACTATGATTCTGAATCCCCCCGTATCGGGCTCTCTCTGGCCCGCATGATCTCGCACAAAACCTTCGTACATCTCGACACCTTCGAGCGCCGCGCGCGCCGGGACCTCGTGCACGAAGAAGAAATGCTCTCCTGGTATCAGGTCCGTGACACTTTCCAAAGCTACATGCTCCATCAAGGGAAGAAATTCACCGAGCGCTTCGATGCCAACACCTATCTCCGCATCATCGATATGTGGTCGCGCTATAATGCCGTGCTTCAAGGTGATGCCGAATCACCCGAGGACCTCTTCACCCGCTGCAATGCTGCTGGTCATAAATTCCTGATCTTCTCGATCGATTCCGACTTCTGCTTCTACCCCGAAGAGCAAGCCGAAGTCGTCAAACATCTCGAGGAGGCCGATGTGAACACCATCCATATCACCGTCCACTCTGACAAAGGCCACGACTCTTTCCTACTAGAGCCCGAGCTCTACACACCCCATATCCGGGAACTACTTGCGGATTAACCTCAGGGTGCCATTATGGCCGCGATAGGGCGTTCAGACCGCAAACTTTACCGCCCTAGCCATCATCCCGTAGATCTCCTTGCGCGAGACTTTGACTCCCACCTCCCATTCCTCCCACGTTGATCCCGCCAATCGATTCAACGTCTCCCGCCCGATCATCGCCGGCAAAACAGTTCCAAATCGCATCCGCTTACCGTTCAATGCTTCCGCATATCGATCGGCATGATCAAGCCCCTCACGGGCTTCCTCGATCCATCGCTTTCTCTCGTGCAGCAACTCACTCCGCGAATTTGCTCTCGGCAAATAACAACGACCATTTTCAAAATCTTCAGGAACATCCCGCAAAATATTAATAAGTTGTAAGCTCCGCCCATAAGCCTGCCCCCACTCCATCATCTCATCTTTCCCGGCCCGCGCAAAATCACCATCATCCCCTATTCCAATTTCGGTCCAAAACTCGCCCACACATCCCGCCACCTGATAGGTGTATCGCCTCAACTCATCATCCGATTCCAGCCCCACCACATCTTCACCCTCAAATCGGTCAAGATCCCATCGCTGTCCCTCGGTAATAATCCCAACCACCTTCCGCACCGAAACCTGCTGCCACTCCGGCAAGTCAATCAACGCCTCTACGCACTCATCCAATCTGGACATCAGAACCCTCTCGCCTTCTGGAAGGCCAGCCACCTCCGGCATCCGAAATCCCCCGCCCCCATTGACAAAGCTGACAAATCCTTCCAACAAATCCCGACGTTCCTCAACGCCCAGTTCGCCCGCATCCGCAATTGTGTCACTGGCCCTCGCCAACAAATACCCCACACTCGTTGGCGCCCGAAAACCCTCCGGAAGAAAACGCAGGCTTAGATAAAAGGAACGCGAAACATCCTTCAATACCTTCCGACTTAAATCCCCGTTCATTGCTACTTCACACTTCTCCCAGTTCAGCGTTGAGAGTTCAATGTTCAAAGTTCACTCTTCAACGAGTGCACCTCTACCTCCACATCCCTTTCTGCCACCGCATTTGCCCCTACTGCTCATTTTACAAGCACACTCCCGGCAAGACCGACCTTAATACCTTCGTCGAATCTCTCATCACCGAAGCTCAATTCTACGCCAGCCAGAACCTGCCCCCACTCAAGACCATCTACTTTGGTGGCGGCACACCCTCCATGCTTTCGCCGACCCATCTCCGCCGCCTTTTTGACGGCCTTCGGTCCGCTTTGGACTTCTCAACCATCGAGGAAATCACCCTAGAAGCGAACCCTGCTACCTTTACCTCCCGCACAGCCAAACTTTACCAGGACCTTGGTGTCACCCGGGTCTCTCTTGGCGTCCAATCCTTCCTCGGAAAACACCTCGAAACCCTCGGACGTGAACACACGCCTATGCAGGCCATCACCTCCGTTCACCTCCTTCGTGAAGCCACCGACCTTGAGGTCAATATTGACCTTATCTTTTCCGTTCCCGGTCAATCCCTTCTCGATTGGGAAGACACCCTCACCCAGGCTCTTGCTCTCCAACCCGATCACGTCTCGGCCTATAACCTGACCTACGAGGAAGACACAGCCTTCTTCGAAAAATTTCAATCGGGCGATTTCTCCGACGACCCAGATCTCAATGCCAAAATGTTCTCGCTCGCCGAAGAAATTCTCACCACCTCCGGCTACGAGCACTACGAGACCTCAAACTACGCCCTCCACGGAAAACGTTCCCGCCACAATGAAGGCTACTGGATAGGCAACGAATACCTCGGCCTCGGCCCCTCCGCGGTTTCCACCCTCAACCGCACGCGACACCAAAATATCGCCGATACCTCCGCCTACCTCAAACGGATAGCCTCCGTCGGCCACGCTCAGGATGACATCGAAGTTCTCGATGACGAAGCCTGGCGACTTGAACGCATCGCGCTGCAACTCCGCACCGCCGAAGGCCTACCTCTCGAATTCGTGGCCTCCGACACTAATCTATCCTCAATGAGCCACCTCCTCGAAGAGACCACCACCCACCTCCGCCTCATCGGCGAGGGGCCTCTTCTTGTTGACTCGATTGCGGCCGAACTCGCCTAACAAGGACTGTGTAATCATCCTGAAAGAGAAAAACCTATTTCGAAATTTCACTCCGAATATCGTCGGTCAGCCCACTCCCCTTCAACCA
>JBDNAG010000278.1:0-2979 GCA_039768565.1 Akkermansiaceae bacterium
ATCCACGCGGTATCCCTTTTCTTCCAGCGCTCTCACCACAGCCCTTCCGGAAGCAATGGAAACCTCGCGTTCGGTTCCCGGCCCACCCATAAGAACGGTAATCAGTGTTTCCTTTGTCAATTTCATCGTGTTGCAAACCTCTCTTCTGAAATGACATCTTTCAATTTTCAAATCTCACATTTGAATGGCTCCGCACAATGTCGGACTCTCGCACATACCGCCCGGTGGACCGAATGTTCTACCTTGGCCTTCTTATTTACTTGGCTGCCCAGTTCCTGAGCTCTGTCTGCAACCCTATTCACCAAATATTTCGACTTCCAGGCTTCGCGATTCTTATTCTGGTTCTGGTCCAAGTCCTTTTCCCAAAATTTCGTGCCTCGGGACTCGCAAATATGATCGCATTTTTTGTAATCTTAGCTTCTCTCATTACCGTCATCTCGATCAACGCTTTATGAAAATCCTCACTTGTTTCCTTTCCCTCGTCGTCATCGCTTCAGGCCAGACCCGTCCAAATGTGGTTATCGTCATCACGGATGACCAGGGCTATGGCGATCTCGCCTGTCACGGTAACCCGGTCATCAAGACTCCCCACATCGACAAGCTCTATTCGGAATCCACAGTCCTTACTGACTACCACGTCGCCCCAACCTGTTCTCCCACACGCGCCGCCCTCCTCAGTGGTCACTGGACTAATCGCACCGGCGTCTGGCACACCATCATGGGGCGTTCCATGATCCGTGAAAATGAAGTCACCCTTGGGCAACATTTCCAAAAAGATTACGCCACCGCCATGTTCGGGAAATGGCACCTCGGGGACAACTACCCATATCGCCCCGAAGACCGCGGTTTTGAAGAAGTCTACCGCCACGGCGGAGGTGGTGTGGGTCAAACCCCCGATGTCTGGGATAACTCCTACTTTGATGGAGCCTACTTCCACAATGGCAAGATTGAGAAAGCGAAGGGATTTTGTACCGATGTCTTTTTCGAACAGGCTAATAACTTTATTAAGGAGTCATCGAAAAAGGCCGAGCCCTTCCTCGCTTACATCTCCCTCAATGCTCCCCACGGCCCCCTCCACGCGCCGCAAAAATATATGGACATGTATCAGGATCAGCAGCCCAACATCGCCGCCTTCTTTGGTATGATCACCAACATTGATGACAATGTGGGGAAAACCCGCAAGCTCCTTACCGATCTCGGAATTGCCGAGAATACCATCTTCATCTTCACGACAGACAACGGAACAGCAAGCGGAGCAAATATCTTCAATGCTGGGATGAAAGGAAAAAAAGGTTCCGCCTACGACGGAGGGCACCGCGTGCCCATGTTCGTCCACTGGCCAGCCGCCGGTCTTAATGAACACCGCAAGATTGACACCCTCACCCACGCCATCGACTTCGTGCCAACCCTAATGGACGTTTGCGATGTCCCGAACGCTGCTGAAGTGAAGTTCGACGGAGTCTCACTCAAGGAACTCATCAACCCCAGTGTCGACGTCAACTGGCCCGATCGCTACATCATCACGGACTCCCAACGAGTCATCGACCCCGTAAAATGGCGCCAATCCGCTGTCATGTCCCAGCAATATCGCCTCATTAACGGCAAGGAGCTCTACGACATCAAAGCCGATCCCGGTCAGAAAGACGACATCGCCAAAGCGAACCCGGACCAGGTCGAAAAAATGCGCGCCTTCTATGATGCCTGGTGGATCGAGCTTAAGCCGACTTTCGCACAAACCACCGAGATCTATCTTGGTCATCCCAACGATCCTGTCTCCACCCTCACAGCACACGATTGGCTCAACACCGGCCCTCCCTGGAATCAGGGACACATCCGGAAGGCCAACGCCTATGGCAATATTAATCATAAAAAGCAAAAAGTTCATAAAGGCTACTGGGCTGTTAAAGTCGTCGCAGAGGGCACTTACAAAATCAGTGCCTATCGATGGGCACCAGAGGCGAACCACCCTATTGCAGCCGGGCTACCAGCCGGAACAGATGTGCCCGGAGCAACCAAGGCCTTCCGGACAACCGTTGGCACTCCACTCCCAATCACTCAGGCAACACTCCGACTCAACGGGACGGATGTTGACAAGAAACCTGTCGGAAAAATGGACGCCAAGATAACCTTCACTGCGACGCTGACCAAGGGCTCCCACAAACTCGCCCCCGTCTTTATGACGGACAAAGGAGAAATCGGAGCCTACTACGTCACTGTTGAAAAACAGAAGTAGCCAAAAACTGCCGCTTTCGGCTCTTCGAGATCCAATTATCAAATGCTCGCTTTTTCCACCTGCTGGAACAACTCCCGTCATACTGAGGGCGAGGAGATGATCGATGAAATCCTCGATCTTGGATTCGACACTCTCGAACTATCCCATGGCATGACCATTGCCAAGCTTCCCGGGATCAAGAAGGCTTTCGCCGCGAACAAATTCAAGTGTGTCGGAGTGCACAATTACTTCCCCTCGCCCACCGAGGTGATGATTGATGCCCCCGATGCCTTTGAATTTTCATCTGATAATAAAAGCGAACGTGACAAGGCTTTCCGGGAAACCTTGAAGACCCTAGACATCGCACATGACTTTGGAGCCTACTACGTTGTTCTGCATATGGGATCGGTCGCCACCATTGTTGCTGGCAAAAGCAGTGCGAAGGTCCATGACGCGTATTTTGGCTGGAAGGCAAAAACGAGCAACGCCAAGAAACCAACCATCGCAACCGCGTTGAAAACATCCAAATTCACGACCAGCCCCGCAAGGTTTGGTGCGTCAGCAATTTGGATCTCAAGCGTTGCGAAGAAGCCAGTGAAGGCCGGAGTCAGAAGCAGCAGGAAGAGCCCGGCTAAAGGAATTCTGATCCAGACCTTGGTCTCTTCAGCAAACTTTGTGCTCAGCGCTGCAAGGCCTCCCAGAGGCACGAAAACGAATAAGAAGTCGTAATACCTTGAAAGCACGCGGCCAGTGTGATCGTCACCCTG
>JBDNAG010000279.1:0-4060 GCA_039768565.1 Akkermansiaceae bacterium
AGTTTGTTGCCCGCTCAGGAGATTGAACCAGCCATTCCTGCCCTGGTGGCAAAAAAGGCACTCCAGTGGATGCAAAACCCGGATGCCTCGAAAAGAGCCGCCGCCTATCGGACCTTCCAGCTATATGGTGACGAAGGAGGAGCGATTTATCGCCGCACGCTTGAAAAGGCACGGACCCTCCACGGAAAGAAGCTTGCCGATATCCTCGAAGACGAACGATCCAACCCCTTTTCAGACCTTCCCGATCTTGCCGAAGAATTAAAAATCGAACGAGCCCGAATATACAAGCTCATCAAAACCGACTATAAAAAACAGCCCGATAAGATTGCGATGCTTCGCCGGGAAGTCGAATCACTTCAAAAGATCAATGAGCGCGCACGCAAGATCTCGGAAAAAAAACCCGAGCCACTGGACGAATCGGTCAGGGCCATCGCCACTGCACTCGCCGAAGTCACCCGAGAGGTCAACATAATCGACAAATCCGAGTTCCATCGTAACGAGCTTGATCTAGATGAAGCCCTCATGTCCGTTTACGAAGGGGAAATTTACATCAAGAACCGGAAAGCGATCTCGGAAATCCGAAAGGAAATCGAGGCACAAGTCTCCGCACGTCGGGACAACGATGCCTGCGAGTGGGCCAACGAATCGCAAAAAGACTTCACCCATCACTTAAACGCATTTCGTTCGCACTTCGCACTCGCTCCGCTTCTATTAGAAGAGAAACTTTCGGACGCCGCAGTTGGACACTCCAAGGATATGGCTTCGATGGGATTCTTCGCTCACCAATCTCCTATCCGTGAAAAAAAATCCCCGGGTGACCGCGCACGCCTTGCAGGATTCAAACACGCATGGTCGGGCGAAAACATCTTCATGGGATCATCTTCACCGGTCGCAGCCTACAACGCCTGGTTCGGCTCTGATGGACACCGTTTCATTATGTTTGCAAAAGGACCCAACCTCATCGGCATCGGCCCACATGGAAGACATTGGACCATGATGACCGGCAAAAAGTAACCCCCTTAAAGTGAGCATCGAAGAACGGCTGAACTACAAATTCAAAAGCAAAGCGCTTTTGAAAGAGGCCCTCTCTCACCCCAGTCTCTCATCCGAGATCCGACCGGCCCCACCTGATAACCAACGGCTTGAATATCTCGGTGATGCTGTCATCGAACTCGCTATAACTTCCTACCTTTACCACCGTTTTCCCGATTTCCAAGAAGGCGTCCTCACCAAGCTGCGCGCTTCGGTTGTTTCAAAGCCTGCACTTGCCACGGCAGCACGCACCATCGACCTAGGTCGAGCTCTCTTCATGAGTAATGGCGAATCTGGAAGTGGCGGCCGTGATCGTGATTCCAATCTCGCCGATGCTCTAGAAGCAATTCTTGGAGCAGTCTATCTCGATAGTGGACTGGAGGCAGCCAAAGAAGTAGGCCTTCAGCTTCTTGGTGGCCAACTCGAAGAATTGAATCCCAAACGAGCCCAGGCAAATTCCAAAGGTGAACTTCAAGAAATCCTGCAACAACTGACTCCTGAGGCGCCAATTTACAAAGTAATTTCGGAAGAAGGACCTCCCCACGATCGGACCTTCGTCTGTGAAGTAATCTGGAAAGGCAGGACTTTGGGGCAAGGACGCGGACCCAGCAAAAAATCGGCCGAAGCAGAGGCTGCACAAACTGCTCTTTCTCAAAAACTTTGGAAAGCTTAGGCTAGGATCTTCTTGATCACGTTCATCGGCTCTACACCGGTTAGCCGTTCATCAAGCCCCTGATGCCTCATCGTAAATCTTTCGTGATCGATTCCAAGACAATGGAGAGCTGTCGCATTGATCTCGTTTATATGCACTTTGTCCTTTACCGGATTGTAGGAAAATTCATCGGTCTCACCAATCTCAGTGCCTCCTTTAATTCCGCCTCCGGCCATCCACATGCAGAAATTTTTCGGATGATGGTCCCTCCCATATGTTTCACGGCTCAATTTGCCCTGGGAGTATACAGTGCGCCCAAACTCTCCTCCCCAGATGACCAGAGTTTCATCCAACATACCCCGTTGTTTTAGATCCTTGATCAATCCAGCACAGGCTTGATCGGTGTCCAAACATTGATTGCCCAATTCCTTCGGAAGGTTTCCGTGAGAATCCCAACCCCGATGCATGATCTGAACCACTCGCACCCCCTTCTCCACCAAGCGACGAGCCAAGAGCGCGCTGGAGGCGAAAGAACCCGGCGTCTTTACACGATCGCCATAGAGCCCCAAGGTCGACTCCTTCTCCTGACTCAAATCAGTCAACTCCGGCACACTGGCCTGCATTCTAAACGCCATTTCATATTGCGAAATACGGGTCTGAATATCCGGATCACCAAATTTCTCAAATCCCCGTTGATTCAGTTTCCCAAGCGCATCAAGCATCGAGCGACGGTCACGCCGATCCACTCCCGGAGGGTTTTCGAGATAAAGAACAGGATCATTTCCTGATCGCAAAACAACCCCGCTATTCCTCCCTGGCAAAAAGCCCGGACCCCACATTCGGCTGAAGAGCGCCTGGGCATTCGAACCATTTGGGAAGTTCGGTGTAAGAGCAACAAAGGCGGGAAGGTCCTCGGTCTCCGCCCCCAGTCCATAAGAAATCCATGATCCCATACTTGGCTTCCCCGGAACCTCGCTTCCAGTCATTACAAAGGTGCAAGCCGGATCGTGATTAATTGCATTGGTATGCACCGCTTTCACCACCGCGATATCGTCCACAATTTTCGCAGTGTGCGGAAGCAACTCGCTGACCCAGCGTCCACATTGGCCATGCTGGGAGAATTTGTATTTGGAAGGCGCCACCGGAAACCGTCCCTGCCCGCTCGTCATGGTCGTAATTCGATTACCCAAAAAATCCTTCGGTAGTTCCTTATCAAACTGCATGTGCAACTCAGGCTTGTGATCCCAGGTATCAAGCTGCGAGGGCCCACCATTCATATGCAGATAGATCACCGCCTTGGCCTTCCCCGCAAAGTGGGGCAGCCCCTGCAATCCGGGATGCACCGAAGAACCGGCATGCGCCACTCCTCGCGAAGCCATCATTGACGCAAGCGCCACTCCACCAAGTCGCATCCCGCTATCACCAAAAAACTGGCGCCTGGTTTGCAAAAGTTGATTTTCAAAAAATGGATTCATGTCAGTCTGATCAGTTTCGAACGATGGCCTCGTCCATATTTAAAATAAGATTCGCCACAAGGGACCACGCAGCTAATTCAGCTGGAACAAGATCCTTTGCTGGTTCGGATTGTCCAAAGGTGATCGCCTTCATCGCCTCATCTGGAGCTCCCTGATATTTTGCCAATTGCTTTTCAAAGAAGTCGCTAATGATCTTCTTTTCGTCAGCTCCAGGCAGACGGGAAAGAACGCTTCGAAAAACAAAGTCGATCCTTTCATCAGCTTCGCTCGAGTTCTTCATGGCCCTCTGACCCAACCCACGGGCAGCCTCAAAATGCTGCACGTCATTCATCAACTGCAGGGCCTGCAGTGGCGTATTACTTCGTTCACGCTTCAAACAAAACTGCTCGCGGGCCGGAGCATCAAAATTGCCAAACATCGGATGCGGTGCGGTCCGTTTGAAGAAGGTATAGATCGTCCTTCGATAGAGATCCGCACCATTCCCTCGTTTGTAAAACCGCGTGTTTGATCCGCCAAAAGCCACCGGCTCCCAAATATTCGGTGGTTGGTATGGCATCACACCACGACCACCCATCCTGAAGTCTATTAAGCCGCTCACAAACAGGGCCTGATCGCGCAACTGCTCGGCATCCAAGCGGAACCTTGGCCCACGTGCCAGCCGTCGATTGTCAGAATCATTATCCCACCTTGGACTGGCTGCAGCGCTCTCCTGCCGAAAGGTCTTCGTCATCACCAACTCGCGCATGAAGGACTTGATGTCCCAATCCGTCTCTTGAAAACGCAATGCCAAATAGTCCAATAATTCCGGATGGCTCGGAACCTCGCCCTGAGTCCCGAAATCATGACTGGTCTTCACCAGCCCGGTGCCAAAAACCTGCTGCCAAAAACGATTCACCACGAC